>JAIOAS010000368.1 GCA_019873725.1 Chloroflexota bacterium
CCGCGCCGTTGAGCACAATCGGCGGGACGTTCGCCAGCGTCTCCACGTTGTTGACCACGGTGGGCATCCCGTGATAGCCGTACACGGTGGGATACGGCGGGCGGATGCGGGGCGTCCCACGCTTACCTTCCATGCTTTCTAGCAGCGCCGTTTCCTCCCCGCAGACGTAAGCCCCCGCGCCCGCGTGGACGTGGATGTGGAACGAGAACCCACTGCCCATAATGTTGTCGCCCAGCACGCCGAGTTCTTCCGCCTGGTGAATGGCCTGTTCCAGCCGCTCCTTCGAGAGCACGTACTCGCCGCGGATGTAAATCCAGCCTTCGTGCGCGCCCACCGCGTACCCGGCCAGCGCCATCCCTTCGAGGACGGCGTGCGGGTCGCCTTCCAGGATCATGCGATCCTTGAACGTGCCCGGCTCAGATTCATCGGCGTTGCAGACAATATACTTCGTTGCCTCCGCGCGACTGGCGACGAATGACCACTTGAGGCCGGTGGGGAATCCCGCGCCACCGCGGCCCTGCAAACCGGACTCGCGGACAATGTTGAGCACTTGCGCGGGCGTCATCGTACTGAGCGCCTGTCCCAGAGCGAAGTACCCATCGTGCGCCACGTAATCCTCGATGCTGTACGGATCAATGACGCCGACACGCCGCAACAGCACGCGCTTTTCGGCGTAACGCTTGCCCTCCTTACCGGCCGGCAGAGATGCCAGTTGCCCACTCACCAGCGCGTCCGATGGGAGCAACAGATGTTCCACGACGCGCCCTTTGTAGAGGTGCTCCTCCACAATGAACGCGCCATCGCCCGGCTTGACCGGGCCGTAGATCACGCCTTCTGGGTAGATGCTGACGGTGGGCAACACATCAACGCGCGTGACTCCCCCACCAAAGCCCACTTCAATCTCGTTTTCCAGACCGTAGAACGAGAGTTCCGCTTCGATAGCGAGTTTTACCTCCTCCGCGCCGCGACTGAGGCTCTGAGGATCGCCGGAAACCAAAATCGTCGCGCGGATCATAGGCCACCTCCTACCTGCGCCAGAATCTCACGTACCCGGTCGGGCGTCAGATTGCCGTAGATTTCGTCATCCACCATCATCACCGGGCCAACCGAACACGCGCCGATGCAACTGGTGGGGAGCAGCGTCCACGTACCGTCGGGAGTGGTCGCGCCGAAGGGGATGCCCAACGTCTGCTCCAACACTTCCCACACTTCCCGCCCGCCAGCGACATGACACGGCGCGTCCTGGCAAAAGCGGATCACGTGTTTCCCTAATGGCTTGAGGCTGATGAGGCTGTAGAAGCTGGCGACGCTATACACATGGCTCTGGGGCAGGCCCAACCGTTGCGCGATCGTCGCCAGGTCCTCTGGGGTAACGTACCCATTGGCCTGGCTGACATCCCGCAAAATCTCCACCAACGCCTCGCGGTCACCCCCGTATTTTTCTATAATCACATTCAAGGTCGAACCTTCTGGCATATTCTTCTCCCTGTTTGGGTTATGAGAAATGAGTAATGGGAAATGAGAAATGAGTAATGAGTAATGAGTAATGAGAAATGAGAAATGAGTAATGAGAAATGGGTAATGGGTGCTCCTCACTCCTTACTCTTTACTCCTTACTCTTTACTCCTTACTCTTCACTCCCTAATAGACATCAATCGCCGCCACCGGGCACACCTGCTTGCAGATGCCGCAGCGGATGCAGATCGTCGGGTCGATGACGTGTTTCTCCTTCGGCTTGCCGGCAATCGCATTCACCGGACAGTTGCGCGCGCAGCGCGTGCAGCCGATACACAGAGCGGGATCGACTTTGTACTCGATCAGCGCGCGGCAGACCTTCGCCGGGCACTTTTTCTCGTAGATGTGCGCTTCGTACTCGTGGCGGAAATACTTGATCGTGCTCATCACGGGGTTCGGCGCGCCGGCTCCCAGACCGCAGAGCGACCCGCGCATAATGGATTTGCCCATTTCTTCCAGCAGTTCGATGTCGCCAGGCTGACCGCGACCTTCGCAAATGTCGTTGAGGATTTCCAGCATCCGGCGCGTGCCGACGCGACAGGGCACGCACTTGCCGCAGGACTCATCCTGCACGAAATCCATGAAGAAGCGGGCAATATCCACCATACAGGTGTCTTCGTCCATCACCACGAAGCCGCCCGACCCCATAATGGAGCCGACCGAGGCCAGCGATTCGTAGTCTACCGGCAGATCGAGGTATTGTTCGGGGATGCAGCCGCCCATCGGGCCGCCGGTTTGCACAGCCTTGAACTTTTTGTCGTTGAGGATGCCGCCGCCGATGTCGTACACGATCTCGCGGATGGTGACGCCTAACGGCACTTCGATCAAGCCGGTGTGCTTTACTTTACCGGCAATCGCGAAGGTCTTAGTGCCCTTGCTTTTCTCGGTACCCATCGAGGCGAACCACTCGCCGCCTTTGAGTAGAATTTGCGGCACGTTGGCGTAAGTCTCAACGTTGTTGATGTTCGTCGGCTGCTTCCAGAGGCCCGAAACGGCGGGGAACGGCGGGCGCGTGCTCGGCATACCGCGCTGCCCTTCGACAGAGCGCATCAACGCGGTTTCCTCGCCGCAGACGAACGCCCCCGCGCCCATGCGAATTTCGAGATCGAAGTTGAAGCCGGTACCGAAAATGTCCTTCCCGATAAAGCCGTACTCACGCGCCTGTTCCAGCGCCACGCGCAGCGTGCGAATGGCAATCGGATACTCCGCGCGGACGTAGAAATAACCCCGCTCGGCCCCGATGACATAGGCGGCAATCGCCATGCCCTCGATGACGGAATGTGGGTCACCTTCCAACACGCTGCGGTTCATGAACGCGCCGGGATCGCCTTCGTCGCCGTTGCAGATCAGGTACTTGGGCTTGTTGGGGCTGTTGCGGGCGAACGTCCACTTGAGATAGGTGGGGAAGCCCGCGCCGCCGCGCCCACGCAGACCGGAGGCTTTCAGCACATCGAGCACCTGCTCCGGCGTCATCGTGGTCAGCACTTTCGCCAATGCCGCGTAGCCGTCCTCGGCGATATAGTCCTCAATGTCGAAGGGGTTGATCTTGCCGACGTTGCGCAGCACCACGCGCACCTCTTTCGGCGCGGGCGGGGGCAACGGCGTGACCTTTGGAGCGGCCTGCGTGAGGGCCAGCACCGGGCGACCTTTGAGCAGGTGTTCCTCCGCAATGCGGGCGACGTCGTCCGGCGTCAGGTTGACGTAGCGCACGCTGTCGGGGTAGACGATGGCCTCGACGCCCCGCCCGCCGACGCCCAGCCCGGAGGTCATCAACACCTGCACCTCGTCGCGCAACGCCAGTTCCTGGAGTTCATCCAGGAACGCCCCGTAGACGGCCTCGGCACCGGGAGCGTCGCTATTGATTAAAATGTTGGCGCGATAAGCCATAGTTCCTCCTTATTTGACCTGCCACTCGGCCACAACCTCGCCACCTAGCACATGCTTCTCGATCAAGGTTGCCGCGCGCGCAGCGTCAACGTTGCCGTAGGTGACCAGTTCGCCGTCGCCCACCTGCACCTGGACGACCGGCTCGTAGGTGCTCATGCCGGCACTGCCGGTCTGGGTGACGACCACGTCGGTGATGCCACGCTTTTCCAGTTCCTTCAAGATCGCTGCCATCGTATCGCGGGCGCCGGCGGCGATGCCGGTGGTGCCCATCGCCACGATGATGCGCGCACGCGCGCCCTCGCCGGCCA
>JAIOAS010000369.1 GCA_019873725.1 Chloroflexota bacterium
CCAACGCCAGAAAGCCTGAGTCACAATAGGGAGGGATGAGTATGCGTATCGTTTCGATTCCCGTAGGACTGACCCCACACCATCTGTTGGCGCTGCGCAGCATATCGGCATTTATGACCGATCAACTGACCGGTCCAATCAGCCAGAACCTCGATGGGGGACGTTATGACGAGGTCGTTACGGCCACCGAGCAACTATTCCCCACCGCGCGTGCTGCGCGCGATCCCAATGCGCAAGCATTGGTGTACTTGTACCAGGCGGAGGCGCTCTACCGGCTGATGCGCCTGGAAGAGGCGCTGGAACATACGCGACAGGCTTCGGTTTGGCTGCACTCCGAGGTCACACAGGTCGCCACCTACAACCGGGCCGTATCGCTGTACTTCGAGGGGCTGCTGTACTTCATCTTGCGCGCGGATGCCCACGCCATCCATGCCTTCAACGCCGCCCAAGAGGCCCTGGTGCAAAGCGAGCGGTTTTGGGATTTCGAACAAAACATCATCCGCAGCACTACCTGCCGGACTCTGGCCCGCTGGATGACCAGGCTGTTGAATCTGACAGGAAGCACACCGGCAGGGGAGCTGGTGATGATCGTCCCGGTGTACGAAATGGTCAACCGCACGCTGACGCTCGTTGATGCCGTAGCGGTGGCGCCGTTCCTGGTCCAATTACCCAAAGAGGCGCTCGATGCCTATCTACCGGCCAACTACGTGCCTTTGGAGATCGAAGCAGTGCTATTCCTGCAACTCTGGCCCGATGTCCACTATCTGGCCTTGCGAATCTTGCGGAAAGGTGAACTGGTGCGCCAGAGCCAGGTCGGTGATCTGCTTTTGATCGAAGCCACCTCGCCCGTCTCACCGCAAGAAATCACGCTGACCCGCGACCTGCCGTTTGTGCGCCGCGCGGACGGGAGAGTCATCTTCGGCCCGTATGAACAACAGGATAAGATCTTTTCGGGAATTCCGCGTCTCTTGATCAAAAAGGGGACCAAGCCATGAACGCTGCGGAGCATCGCGTCCTGGTTCTCGGTGCGGCCAGTGCGGATGTCAAAATCTACCCGCGCGAGCAAGTCGTGGAACCGGCCACCTCCAACCCCGGCATCATCCGCTGGGGATGGGGGGGCGTTGCGCGCAACATCGCGGAAAACCTGGCCCGCCTGGGGGCCGAAGTTCACTTTGTCACTGCCGTGGGTGATGATCACCTGGGCCGCCTGCTCCTCAAGCCGCTCCACGATCTGGGCATTCACACCGACGCCAGCCTCATCGTCGCCGGAAAACCCACTTCAACCTACGCCGCCCTTTACCATCACGACAAGCGCCCCTGGCTGGCTTTCGAGGATATGGAGCTGCTGCGCGAAATTACGCCAGGGCACATCCACCGACTGCGCGGCCTGGTGAAAAGCGTCGATATGGTGTGCCTGGATGCCAATCTCCCGGCGCCGGCGCTCCAAACGCTCTTCCGGCTCACCCGCCGCTACGATGTGCCCGTATGCGTCGATCCCACCACCGCGGCGCTGGCCCCGCGCCTGCATCCTTACCTGCCCGACATCACCGTCATCACCCCCAACAAGGAGGAAGCCGAGGCATTGCTCGGCGCCCCCTTCGACACCGCAGAGGCTATCAGCGCCGGCACACGCCGGTTGGTGCACTTAGGCGTCCAATTGGCCGTCATCACCCTCGGCGCGCAAGGGCTGTTCTATGCCACTTCCGAGGAAAGCGGGCGGTTGCCGGCGTTCCCTGTCGATGTCGCCGATCCCATCGGCGCAGGGGACGCGCTCACCGCAGCCGTGGCGTATGGCCTGCTCGAAGACGTGTCACCGGCGGAGGCTGTCCGCCTGGGCATTACCGCCGCCACGCAAACCATCCTCTGCCACGAAACGGTTTGCCCCACCTTGAGCCTGGAAATGCTTTACGAGAAGCTCATTTGATCACGTTTATGGCCCAAAAGATACTGGTCGTCGATGATGAACTGCAAATCGTGCGCGTGACGCGTAGCTACCTGGAGAAGGCCGGCTATCGCGTGTTGACCGCCTCCAACGGCAAGGAAGCCCTGTTCATCGCCCGGCACGAGAAGCCCGATCTGGTGGTGCTGGACCTGCAAATGCCGGAGATGGACGGCCTCGAGTTCACGCGCCGTGTCCGCGCCGAGCAGCCCGACATCGCTATCATCATGCTGACCGCGCGTGTTGAGGAAATGGACCGCATCCTGGGCCTGGAATTGGGCGCCGACGATTATATGACCAAACCCTTCAGTCCACGCGAACTCGTCGCGCGCGTCCGCGCCGTGCTGCGCCGCTCGCAGGCCGCGCCCGCGCCGGCCGAAGTCTTACAAATCAAAGACCTGCTCCTCGACAAGGGACGCCGTGAGGCCACCCTCGCCGGCAAGCGTCTTGATCTCACACCGACCGAGTTCGAGCTGCTGGCAGCCCTGATGAGCGCGCCGGGCCGCGCCTTCTCCCGCGCCGACCTGCTGGAAGCTGTACAAGGCGTCGCGTTCGAGGCCTACGAGCGCACCATCGACGCGCACATCAAAAACCTGCGCCACAAACTGGAACCCGATCCTGCCAATCCCCAATACATCACCACCGTGCGTGGCGTGGGCTACCGGCTGGAAGATATATGAATCTCTATCAAAAAGGGTTGTTAGCCTTCGCGGCGGTCATTCTGATTGCAGTGTTGACCGTGGCGCTCCTTGTCGGGCAGCGCGCCGAAAACGAATTCCGCTCCTACAACGTCCTCTACAGCAACCGCGCGCAAACCCTGGCGCAAACCCTCACCGCCTATTACGCCGCACACGGTTCCTGGGATGGCCTTCAGGCCCAGATACAAACGCTGGCCCCTATGCCAGGCCGGCGACAGGGGCGTGGAGGCATGACCGGCGGGAACACGATGAGCGGGGGTATGGCGATGTGGGATTTCCGCGTGGCCGATGCGAACGGGCTTGTCATCGCCGACTCTGCCGCAACCCCCTCAGGAAAACTTAGTCCTGCGGAACGTCAACAAGCCTTGCCCCTCAGAGATGGCGAAACCATCGTTGGCTATCTGCTGCCCGGTCGAGAGGCGGTGGGGGCGGCCCTGCTGGATGAACCGGCGCAGCGGTATCTCGATCAACTGCGGGGGGCATTGGTGGTGGGCGGATTGGTCGCCTTTGCGGCGGCTCTGTTGCTCGCCGGCATCTTGACGCGCGGCATCGTCGCGCCGGTACGACGCTTGACCCAGGCAGCGCAGGCCATCGCCGCGGGGGATTTGAACACGCGCGCGCCGGTGCAGGGCCACGACGAGATCGCCGAGCTGGCACAGACCTTCAACACGATGTCCGCGAGCCTGCAACGCGCCGAGCAAGCCCGCCGTGCGCAGACCGCCGACATTGCTCACGAGCTGCGCAATCCCCTCTCGGTGCTGCAAGGCACTTTAGAGGCGCTCGCCGATGGCGTCTACGAACCGACGCCCGACAACATCGAGCCGGCGCTGGATCAGGTGCGCACCCTCAACCGCCTGGTGGGGGACTTGCGCACGCTCGCCCTCGCCGACGCCGGAGAACTGCACCTGGAATACCAGCCGGTGGATATAGTCGCGCTCCTGGAACACACAGCCGAAGCCTACCGCGAAGTGTTCGCCGCGCACGGGCTGACGCTCGACTATACGCCCGCACCTCACCCGCTCCCAATCCACGCCGATTACGAACGCCTCACCCAGGTCGTCGGCAACAT
>JAIOAS010000370.1 GCA_019873725.1 Chloroflexota bacterium
ATGGTCGCCGTGCCGGATCTCAGCACCGGCGCGGAGGACCCTTTCTGGGATATGCCCACGTTGAGCTTCATCTGCTCGGCCAAGGAGGCCGACACACGCACAATCTTCCCATACGACCCACGCAACATCGCCCTGCGTGCCGAGGCGTATATGCGCACCACCGGCATCGCCGATACAAGCCTGTGGGGGCCGGAATTCGAGTTCTACGTGTTCAATAGCGTAGGTTATCACAACAGTATGAACGCTGCCTTTTACCGTGTGGAATCGGATGAGGCGAACTGGAATGCCCAAGAGATGGGCTGCGGCTACGCCATCCCGCGCCATGGCGGATACCACGCCATCCCGCCGCAGGATCGGCTGTACAACCTGCGCTCGCGCATCAGCCAGCACTTGATGAACATGGGCCTGGATGTGAAATACCACCACCACGAAGTCGGGGGGCCGGGCCAGTGCGAGATCGAAACGCCAATGCTGCCGCTCCTCCAGGCAGCAGATGGAGCGATGTTGGTGAAGTACGTGTCTCGGATGACAGCGTTTAAGGAAGGGATGACCGTGACCTTTATGCCCAAGCCACTCTACGGTGAGGCAGGTTCGGGGATGCACTTCCACCAGCATGTTTGGAAGGCTGGGAAAAACCTGTGTTACGACCCGGAAAAGTACGGGACAATCAGCGACCTGGGCCGTTACTACATCGGCGGCCTGCTACGGCATGGCGGGGCGGTAATGGCCTTCACCAATCCGAGCACCAACGCCTTCCGGCGATTGGTGCCCGGCTACGAAGCGCCCATCAGCGCCATCTACTCGCTGGGTAACCGTAGTGCTGCCGTGCGCATCCCTAAGTACGCCAACCAACCCAACACGGCGCGGTTCGAGTTCCGCCCACCCGACGCGACCTGCAATCCCTACCTGGCGATGGCGGCACAGTTGCTCGCCGGCCTCGACGGCATCCTCAAGCGGATGGACCCCACCGAGATGGGCTTCGGGCCGGTGGATGAGGACATCTTCGCATGGCCGGCGGAGAAGCGTGCGACGATCAAGGCGCTGCCCACCTCACTCAGCGCAGCGATGGATGCGTTGGAGGCCGACCACGAATTTCTACTGGCAGGCGATGTGTTCAACGAAGAACTGATCCGGCGTTGGATTGAGCGCAAGCGGTGGGAAGAAAAACAGGTCAACGACCGCCCCCACCCTTACGAAATTGAGCTATACTACGACTTGTAACTGACAGATGAATGAAAATTTTACCGCGAATCTTCACGAATTTGCACTAATTTTTCCATTCGTGAAAATTCGTGTGGATTCGAGGTTTATTTTGAGGAGGAGAGCATGACTGAAAATGAAACGATGACCCCGCGTGATTTTATCCGCATGGCAGTCGAGGAAGATATAAGAACCAGCAGATTCGGCGGGCGTGTGCACACCCGTTTCCCGCCAGAGCCGAACGGCTACCTGCACATCGGGCACGCCAAGGCGATGGCTATTGATTTCGGTGTCGCCAAAGACTACGGCGGCAAGTGCAACCTGCGCTTTGACGACACCAATCCCGCCAAAGAAGAAGACGAGTACGTGCAGGCCATCATCGAAGACGTGCGCTGGCTGGGCCACGATTTCGGCGATACGATTTTCTACGCCTCCGATTACTTCGATCAGATGTACGCCTGGGCCGAGCAACTGGTGCGGCAAGGTCAGGCTTACGTGGATGATCTGAGCGCGGACGAAATCCGCGAGTATCGCGGCACGCTCACCGAACCCGGCAAAAACAGCCCCTACCGCGACCGTTCTGTCGAAGAGAACCTCGACCTGCTGCGCCGGATGCGTGCGGGCGAGTTCCCCGCCGGCTCGCGCGTGCTGCGCGCGAAAATCGATATGGCCTCGCCGAACATCAACCTGCGCGACCCGGTGATGTACCGCATCGTCCACGCACCACACCACCGCACCGGTGATAAGTGGCACATCTACCCGATGTACGACTGGGCGCACGGCCTGGAAGACTCCATCGAAGGCATCACCCATTCGCTGTGCGACCTGGGCTACGAAGATCACCGCCCGCTCTACGACTGGTTTCTCGACGCCCTGGGCATCTATCACCCGCAGCAGATCGAATTTGCGCGGCTCAATCTCACCCGCACGGTGCTCAGCAAGCGCTTCTTGCTGCGTCTGGTGAACGAGGGCCACGTGCGCGGCTGGGATGATCCGCGAATGCCCACCCTGCGCGGCCTGCGCCGGCGCGGTTACACGCCGGAGGTCATCGCCGATTTCTTGAATCGCGTGGGCGTCGCCAAGGCCAACAGCGTGGTCGATATCGCCTTGCTCGAATACTGCGTCCGGGAGGACTTGAATGAGCGTGCGCCGCGCGCGATGGCGGTACTCGAACCGCTCAAAGTCGTCATCACCAACTACCCGGAGGATCAGGTGGAGTACTTCGACGTGCCCAACCACCCGCAGAAGCCGGAAATGGGCACACGGCAGGTGCCCTTCTCGCGCGTCGTCTATATCGAGCAAGAGGACTTTATGGAAGAGCCAGCCCCCAAATACTTCCGCCTCGCACCGGGACGCGAAGTGCGGCTGGTGGGCGCGTATTACATCACCTGCATAGGCGTGGTCAAAGATACGAATGGCAATATCGTCGAACTGCACGCCACGTATGACCCCGCATCGCGCGGCGGGGCGACGCCCGACGGGCGCAAGGTCAAAGGGACGATCCACTGGGTCTCCGCCGCTCATGCACTGGACGCGGAAGTGCGAATGTACGACTACCTCTTCACCAAAGACGATCCCGGCGACGTCCCCGAAGGCCAGGACTTTATGGCGAACCTGAACCCCGCCTCGCTCGTCATCTTGCCAAATGCGAAGGTAGAACCCAACCTCGCCGGAACGCAGCCGGGCGACCGCTACCAGTTTATGCGCAAAGGCTACTTCTGCACCGACCCGGACACGGCGGAAGGGAAACTCGTGTTTAACCTGACGGTGTCGCTGCGGGATAGCTGGGCGAAGGTGCAACAACAGTAGCACCGATCGAGAGGAAAACTATGACGCTGAAAATCAACGCCTATATGGACGAGCTAACCGAGTTGTGCCGGAAATATGGCGTCAAACGGCTAGAACTATTCGGCTCTGCAGCACAAGGGCGTTTTGACCCACAGCACAGCGATGTTGATTTCGTCGTAGACTTTGCAGAAGAACACCCCTTGGGCGCTTTCGAGCAATATTTCGGCTTCAAAGAAGCATTAGAACAGCTTTTGGAACGCTCAGTTGACCTGGTAGAGGAAAAAGCCATCCGAAACCCTTACTTCAGGCAAGCGATTGCACAGGACAGGACGATGATCTATGGATCTACAAATTAAAAAGTTGCTCTACGATATCGAACAGGCCGTTGCGCTGATTGTCGAATTCACAGCAGGGATAGAGTTCGAAGATTATGCAACGAGCGCCTTGCTGCGCTCGGCAGTCGAACGTCAATTCGAGATTATCGGCGAGGCACTGAATCGCCTAAAGAGAATTGATGAAGAAACAATTGAAAGGATTACCGACCATCAACGCATTATAGGTTTTCGGAACATCCTTGCGCACGGATACGACGTCGTTTCAAATGAGCTTGTATGGGACATCGTGAAAAATCGACTTGCCCTATTGCAACAAGAGATCGAGCAAATCAACAAGTAATGTGATCGAATACTCGCACTCAGTAGAAGACATCAC
>JAIOAS010000371.1 GCA_019873725.1 Chloroflexota bacterium
GCTTTCGAGCAAGTGGGTCAACAGCTCCTGAACGCGCGTAACGTCGGTGGGTTGCCAGAGGGCGGCAGGCGGCAGGTTGTCGAGGAAGTCGGGCGGGAGATACGGCGCCAGGCACGCCAGCTCTGCTTCGGTGATGAGGCCGGCAGGTGCCGGGGGCGTCAGGCGCGTCCCGCAGCGCCCGCAAAACGCGAAGCCCGGCGGAATTTCTGCGCCGCACTGAGGACACACGACGGTCAACTTCGCGCCGCACTTCCCGCAGAACGCGAAGCCGTCGGGATTCTCAAAGTGACATGCCGGGCATTGAATGACCATGGCTTATCCTGCCAGACTATAACTTCACCTTTTCAACGTGAGGCTCAAACCAAGCCGGTATGAGCAGATTATAGGCTGGCCTGGGGCATAGTCAATTTGAAAATCAGCAACGCTGTGGCCGGTCTCCGACCGCGCCACCGCCGAAAGTTATTCCGCGACAAGGTAGTGAGCGGTGATTCCCTGCATCCTGAGCGCCTGCATCCGGTACAGCAGCGCCGCGCCCTCCATGATGCGTCGTCCGACGTCGGCGACGTGGCGATTCTCCGGCTGCTCCAGCTCCGTGCCGTGCACCCAATCGTTGAACGCGCCCATCGCCGGACCGCACCAGATCTGGTAATCCACCTCGCGCCCCGGTTCGCCGACGATGCCCCAGCGCGTCGCCAACCCCAGATACCAGCGGAAGATCAGCGCCATCTTGCGTTTGGGATTCTGTTGCGCTTTCTCGATCTGCGCGGGGTCGCGCCGGTTGAAGAAGGCGATACAGTCCGTCCAGACCTCGTCGAGGGGGCGTTTGAAGATTTGCTGCTCCAATTTTTGCCGTTCCGCCGCCGGGATCGCTTCGATGCTGTCATACGCCTGGTACAACTCGTACAGCTTGCGCGCGCGCATGGGGAACATTGTCCCGCGCTTGAGCACTTGCAGGTTGACGCCCATCTCGAACATATCGGCGGCGGGGGCCATCATCACGTCGGCCATCCCCGCCTGCGCCAGCAGCCGCTTGACGTGCGGCGACGTCCCCGCCTCCACGCAGCTATGGTTGACCGAGCCGGTGAGCACGTAGGCCGCGCCCATCATGAACGCGCCGAGCGCCGCCGCCGGCGTCCCAATCCCGCCCGCCGCCCCGATGCGCACCGGCGTCGGATAGCGGTACTGCGCCTGGAGTTCATCCCGCAGCGCGAGCAGCGACGGCATCAGGCACACCAGCGGGCGATTGTCGGTGTGCCCGCCGGAGTCGGCCTCCACGGTCACGTCGTCGGCCATGGGGACGCGCTCCGCCAGCCGCGCCTGCGTCTCGGTGATGAGGCCCTGCTCGCGCAACTGCGCCAACAGTTTGGCGGGCGCGGGCTGCATAAACTGCGTCGCCACCTCGCGGCGCGAGAGCTTGGCGATGATGCGGTTGCGGATGACCACGTCACCGTCCGGCCCGGTTTCCAATCCCGCCGCGCGATACTGCACGACGTAGGGCGTGAGGGTGAGATACGCCGACGCCTCGATCACCCGCACGCCGTGCCGCAGATACAATTCTACCGCGCCGCGTTCGAGCGCGGGTTCGTGCGGGTTGTGGATGAGGTTGAAAGCATACGGCCCATCGGGCAACGCAGCCTGGATCTGCCGGATCGCCGCTTCCAACCGCTCCGGCAGCAGCCCGCCCGCGCCGAACGCGCCGAGCATCCCCGCCTTGCCGAGCGCGATCACCATCGCCTCGCTGGAAATCGCATTCGCCATGGAACCGCCCATGTAAGCGTACTGCAAGCCGTAAGCCGCGCGGAAGCCGGAATCGCCCAACTGCTGCGCGGGCAGCGGTGGGACCATCGCCAGCACCGCTGCGCCGTCGCCGCCGAGTTGCACGCCGCCTTCGTTCGTCAGACCGACACCGCGCCCGTTGCGCACGGCATAACACGGTGCATCCAGAGCACGCACCCGCGCCGCCATCCCTTCCGCATCATAAGCCACGGAATCCAACGGGCCAATCCAGGTATAGTTTTGCATCATCGTTCTCCAAATAGAGTGGTTGGGTAATGAGTAATGAGTAATGAGTAATGGGTAACGAGTAACAAGGCTCCACCTCTTTACTCCTTACTCTTTACTCCTTACTCTTTACTCTTTACTCCTATCCCCCGCACCTCATAAATTCGCACATCGCCGCGCCACAGGCTGCCGTCGCCGGTCAGGATAACGCCTCCCGGAGTGTGACGGCGGTCTTTGATGTGGACTTCCAAGCGCAAACGTTGTGGTTCGGGTGGGACTTGCCCGCGATATTTCCACGTCATGCGGCCCGGCGTCTGGATACGCGCGCTTTCCCCACGCCCCTGCGATTGCGCGTAGACTTGCAGGGCCTGCGCCATCGCCTCCACGCCGAGCGAACCGGGCATCACCGGGTCTTGATAGAAATGACAGCCAAAGAACCAATCGTCCGGCGAAATCGGAATTTCGGCGTAGACGTACCCACGCCCGTAGTCACCGCCGGCGGGAACACACCAGGCCCTATCCACGAGGTCTAGTTGACCCGCTTCCTTTATGTCAACGGATTGAACAGATTTTAACGGATACAAATCCGTTTCATCCGTTAAATCCGTTGATATAAGCCATGGATGCCGCGCAGCGCCGTTATCCAGCCCGGTTTGCCGCTGCAACGCCTCGCGCGTGAAGTAGCCGAAGGCCGCCGCGCCGCGATAGAACACCTGTCCGGCGCAGGCCAACTCGAAGCTGAATTTTTGCAGGATGATGCCCGGCAGCGCGGTCGAACTGAGCAGGATCACCCGGTTGGCAATCGTCCGCCCGCGCGCGTCCACGACGCGCAGCAGCTCGCCTTCGCCATCGAGGTTGCGAAAGTAAAAGTCGCCCTCCGGATAGGGCAGCATCGAGCCGAGGTAGGTGGAAAGGACGCCGCACGGTTGCAGCGCCGTCTCCATCAGGATCGAGAGCGGCAGCGTGGCGTGATCGCGGTAAAACCAGCCGTTGAAAGGGACGTCGAACTCGCTCACCAGCGTTGCGCCGGGCGTGACCTTGCCGGGTGTACCGTCAATCGCCAGCACACGGCTCACGCAGAGCAAATCGCCGTTGGGTAGACGCGGCACACGCCGCCCCCGATAGCGCGCGTAAGCCGGCCCGAACGCCTCGACCACATCGCCCGTGGCGAAGGCGTGGAGGTGATCTTCGGTAAATAGCGCCGGAGTCGCAATTTTGGATTTTGGATTTTGGATTTTGGATCTGCTGACTTGCTGATTTGCTGATTCGCCGATTCGCTGATGCGCTGGCTCGCCGATTCGCCGACTCGCCGATTCTTGCTCCCTGCCTCCTGCCTCCTGCATCATTTGCCCCACCGCCGCGATCTGCATCGCCATCAACTCGGCGGTTTGCTGCATGGCGACTTGCCGCGCCTGCAAAAAGGCGATGTGGCCTTCGGCGGCGTAATCCGTAACCGGTAATGAGTAATGCGTAATGGGTAATGGGTAATGAGAAATGGGTAATGAGGGATTGGGGATTGGGAGATTTGTTGATTTATTGATTTGCTGATTTGCTGATTTGCCAATTTGCTGATTCCTGCCTCTTGCCTCTTGCCTCATTCCCACCCGCTGCGTGACCAGCATCGCCAGCACCGGCAGCAGGCTGTCGTAGTCGGATTTGCCGCTTTTGTTGATGGGGATGGCGGCGTGCGGTTG
>JAIOAS010000372.1 GCA_019873725.1 Chloroflexota bacterium
GCCCGTCGATGACCCCGAAATGGGCATGGACGCCGACAAGCCGTTCCAGTTGGAAATCTGCCGCCGGGAATTAGCGCGCCGGGTGTTGGTGGAATGAGCGCGCAGCGGCATATTTGGCTCGCACGCGACCACGCGCTCACCGCGCGCGCCGCAACGCTGATTCGAGGCCCGTTCACCCGCGCGCTGGCGGCGGGCCTGGCGCACTCCGGCGACAGCCTGGTGTGGCTCGCCGTGGGCGTGCTGCTCTGGCGCTTCGGCATCGATGGCTGGGCCAGAGCCGGGGAGCGCATCCTGCTTGTCACGGCGGTCACGTGGGTTGTCAGCACCGTGCTCAAGTATTTCATCCAGCGTCCGCGTCCGCCAGGGGAACAGGGCCTGTTCTATCTGAAGATCGACCGGCACTCGTTTCCCTCAGGTCACGCTGTGCGCATCGGCGGGTTGTGGGTGGTGCTGGCGGGTTTGCTAACGCCGTGGGGGCTGGCGCTTTTGCTGCTGTGGGGTATGGGGGTGGGCCTGAGCCGGGTGGCGTTGGGGCTGCACTATGCCGGCGACGTGCTGGCAGGGTGGCTCATCGGTGCGGGCGTGGGGCTGGTGCTGCTGATGGTTTTGTAAAGGCGTATTTTGATCTACGCTTTGACTGTAAACCCGCACTTTTCCAGTTGTGCCAGTAGTTCCTGCGGATCGCGCATCCACTGGCCCCACTTGCGGGAGATGTGCTCGGTCCACGAGTAGTCCTGATAGGTGTAAGTTTCCTCGCGCTCCGTTTCCAGCGCGATTTTGGCGTTCTGTTTGCGGTAGTAGCCCTGCGCCAGATAGCCTTCGTCCATGACGCGCATGGCGTCCTCGATCATCTCATCTGTGAATTCGGGATAGCGATCCTCGAACAGCGTGAACGCGAGCGGGTAGCGGGGTCGGGGTGGGAATTCCTCAGCCGGATACCCCATCACCAGTTCCACTAACGGAAAGACCCGTTTGGGCAGGTGATACTGTTGCTGGATTTTGTCCGCCCGGTACGGCGTCATTCCCAGAAAACAACTGCCCATGCCCAGACTTTCCGCTGCGATGACCATGTTCTCGGCCATCAACGCCACGTCTTGAATGCCCAGAAGCAGCAGCGACAGATCATTGGCCACCGTCGTCCAGCCGCGTTTGGCCATGATCAACTCCATGCGATGCATATCCACGCACAGGATGAACCACAGCGGCGCGCCGAACGGCGCTTTCTTGCGCGAAAGCAGCACGCTGCACAATTGCGCGGCGAACGGCGCTTGCTGCCCGGCGCGCACGACCGTTTCGATCACTTCATCGGTGGGCTGCTGGTCCGTATATTTGCGGACCGATTTGCGGTTGAGCATCGATTCGATAACTGGATTTGTGAGCATAGTTGACCTCCCTTGAAAATGTCAACGGATTCAACGGATGAAACGGATTAGAAAAGAAAAAAATCCGTTTCATAGAGCCTACAGTTGGAGAGTTGCGCCGAACATTTCCGGCGCCATCACGCCTTCACAGACTTTGGTCACCGGCCCTGTCAGCGTGGCGAAAAAACCGTCGCGCAACTGGATATGGACTTCGCCTCCGGGCATGTGCACGGTGATATCTGGATCACAAAGTCCAAGTCTGTAGGCAACGGCAGCGGCCGCGGTGCTGCTACTGCCAGAGGCCAACGTGTAACCTGCACCCCTTTCCCAAATCTCGAGGCGAATGTTCCTGCGATCCATAACCTGCATAAATTGGACGTTCGTCCGGTTGGGGAAACGCGGATCGTGCTCAATAAGCGGGCCATACTGCCGGGCCTCAGATGGCGTCGGCGCATCGCTGAGCACGACGCAATGAGGATTCCCGACGGTTGCCGCGCAAAACGTGAACGTCCTTCCGCCAATTTGCATTGCTTCGTTCAGGACTTCACGTGGCGGCCCGGCCACAGGGATGCGCCGGCTGTCGAAACTCACTTCTCCCATCTGGACGGTAACGCTGCCGCCACCTTTTTTGACTGTGCACGTGACCATCCCGCCGGGCGTTTCGACCGAGAAAGGCTCTTCGCCCACCAGACCCTCATCGTACAGGGAGCGCGCAAAGATGCGCAGGCCGTTCCCGCTCTTTTCCGCTTCACTGCCGTCCGGATTGAAGATACGCAGGCCGAAAGCGCAAATTTCGCTCTCCAGTGGACCATAGAGGATGCCGTCTGCGCCTATGCCATAGTTGCGATGACAAATCGTGCGCACACGATCCGGAGACAGCTCGACGCAAAAAGTGCCGGGCCGCAATACGATATAGTCGTTGCCTAACGCATGGTATTTGAGGTATCTCATCTTTGCTCCCACGGCAATGATATTTCCTTATTCCCCATAGTCAAATTCGAGGGAAATTACCTTGCCAAGCATAATTTTGGCTGTAGAATATGCGCATCTCCTTGGAATCCAGGGAGCTTCGTGACCCCTACGCGCGATTTTCAACTGTTGAACCTGCAACGGCTTATTGTGGAGGATGGGAATGGCGGATTTTGTGCATTTGCACACGCACACGGAGTTTTCACTGTTAGATGGGCTGAGCAGCGTGAAAGCCCTGGCGACGTATGCGAAAGAATTGGGCATGTCCGCACTGGCGATCACCGATCACGGCGCGATGTTCGGTGTAGTGGATTTCTACAAGGCCTGCAAAGCCGCCGAGATCAAGCCCATTATCGGCGTGGAGGCCTACATCGCGCAGAACTCACGCTTCGACCGCGATCACAATGAAAAGCCGTATCACCTCATCCTGCTGGCGCAAAACCAGGCCGGCTACCAGAATTTGCTCAAGCTGGTCAGCATCGCCCAACTCGAGGGCTTCTACTACAAACCCCGCATCGACAAAGAAGTGCTGGCGCAGTATAGCGAAGGCTTGATTGTGCTCACCGCCTGCGCGCAGGGTGAGATTCCACAACTGCTCTTCCAGGGGCAGATTGACCAGGCCCGCGAAACCATCCGCTGGTATCAGGCGCACTTCCCCGATCGCTTCTACTTCGAGTTGCAGAGCCACGACATCCCCGAATTCGAGCCTGTCTATCGCCAGATGATCGAGCTGGGCCGCGAGATGGGTGTGCCGCTGGTTGCTACCAACGACATCCACTATGCCAGGCGCGAGCAGGCCGACGCGCACGATGTCCTGCTCTGCATCGGCACGGGTAAGACGGTCAACGAGTCCAATCGTATGCGGATGACCGACCCTTCGTACTACATGCGTTCGCCGGAAGAGATGGCGCGGCTATACGCCCATCTGCCGGAAGCATTGGAGAACACCGTCAAAATTGCCGAGCAGTGCAATGTCGAGATCAAATTCGCGCCGCCTTATCACTTACCCAAATTCCCCGTGCCTGAAGGCCGCGGCAACTCGGAGACATTCCTGCGCGAGTTGTGCTATCAGGGCCTCGTCCGGCGTTATGGCGCGGCGCGGGCGCAGACGCCGGAGGTGGTGGAGCGCCTGGAATACGAGCTGGGCATCATCCACACGATGGGCTTTGACGATTACTTTCTCATCGTGTGGGATTTGTGCGAGGCAGCCAAAGCGCGCGACATCTGGTGGAACGTGCGCGGTTCCGGCGCGGGCAGCGTCGTCGCCTACAGCCTGGGC
>JAIOAS010000373.1 GCA_019873725.1 Chloroflexota bacterium
GGAGACGTACAGGTCGTTGATCTCCTCGGCAGCGGTGAAGCGATCCCACGTGCTCTCGATAAACGTTATCCGCCGCCAGCGCAGGCTGGGGATCGGCGGGTCACGGCGGATGAGCGGGCCGATTTGCAGCTTGTAGTAGTGGTCGTCCGCGCGGGGATGTTTGGCCTCGTCGGGGAACAGGTCGCGCCGCCGCACCAGCTCGTGCCCGCGCACTTCCGCGTACCAGTGAATGCCCCACCGCTCCTCGGCAAACGCCGTGGTGAAGTAGAAGGCCAGGATCGCCGCGTCGGTGGTGGAGGCCGGCGCGTGCGCCACCGGAATGCGATACCAGCCTTCGTCGCGGGCCAACTGGAAATCGCGCAGATTGTTCATCAACCCCACCAACACCCGGTCGGCTGCGTGAAACATCGTTACCCTCCCTCAAGAATAGTCAGCAGATTTAGCAGATTAAGCAGATAGGCATATTCTTAATCCGTTAAATCTGCTTAATCTGCTGATAACTTTTCTCCCAACGCTCGTTGAGCGGGATGTAGAGACGGGAGGCTTCGGCGGGGGCATCCATCGCGTCGGTGAAGTAGAGGTACGTGGCGTCCGCCCGGCTGCTGAAGCCGGCGTGGTTTCCGGCGCGATCCACGGCGATGAAGTTCATCCCGCTCAGGTAACGGCCGCCCAGGTCGTTCAGGTCGGCCATCGCCCGTTGACCGGCTTCCAGCACCGAAAGCCCCATCTTCATGTAAAACACGACGCTGTGCGCCGTCACCGCGCGGATCGCCATCTCGCCCGTGCCGGTGCAGGCCGCCGCGCCGTAACGGTTATCGGCGTACAGTCCCGCGCCAACAATGGGCGAGTCGCCGATACGACCGGGGTACTTCCACGCCCAGCCGCTCGTGCTCACACCCACGGCGAGGTTACCCCGCGCGTCCTGGGCAATGAAGTTGGTCGTGCCGCGTGTTCTTTCAGGATCGGTGGCGATTTCGACGTAGCGCCACAAATCGGGCTGCTCCGCGAGGTGCGCCAGCACATCAGGCGGCAGGTCTTCGCGGAGGCGTTTCTCCCACATCTCGCGGGCCGGCTCGGTGAGCAGCTCGCGCGGCTCGAAGCCCATTTCCGCTGCAAAGCGCGCCGCCCCCTCCCCCACCAGAAAGACGTGCGGCAGCTTCTCCAGCACCTTGCGCGCCACCGAAATCGGGTAGGGATAGCCCTTCAGCGCGCCCACCGCGCCGCTGGTCAGGTCGCTGCCGTCCATCATCGCCGCGTCCAATTCGACCTCGCCGAGCAAATTCGGATAGCCGCCGTACCCCACCGAATGATCGTCGGGGTTCGCCTCCACCAGCCGGATACCCGCCTCGACAGCATCCATCGCCGACCCGCCATCCCGCAACACCCGCATCGCCGCCTCGATGCCCACCCTGCCGTTCTGGCTCGCAATCACGAGCATCTGCATCTCCTAAAAATCAAACCACGAATCTGCACGAATCTTCACTAATTTTGATTTCTATTCGTGAAAATTCGTGTAGAGTCGGGATTCGCCTCCACCAGCCGGATGCCCGCCTCGACAGCATCCATCGCCGACCCGCCATCCCGCAACACCCGCATCGCCGCCTCGATGCCCACCCTGCCGTTCTGGCTCGCAATCACGAGCATCTGCATCTCCTAAAAATCAAACCACGAATCTGCACGAATCTTCACTAATTTTGATTTCTATTCGTGAAAATTCGTGTAGATTCGTGGTCAGAATCCTTTTGAACCTCAATACGCCTTGCCGAAGATTGCCATTTCGGTGGCGGGTTTACCGGTGTAAAAGCACACCCCACTGCCGCCGGGCTGCTCGGTGGGGATGCAACGCACGGTGGCCTTCGTTTCCTCTTTGATGCGCGCCTCGTCCTCGGCATCGCCGGCCCACCACGCGCGGGCGAAGCCGGTCTCCACAGCCGCCTTGAATTCGTCGTAGGTACGCACGTCCCAGGTGTGACTCTCGCGGAAATCGAGCGCCTTCTGGAAGATCGCCTGCTGGATCGTCGCCAGCAGCCCGGCAACCGTCGTTTCCAGGCCGTCCCACGAAGCGGCTATCTTGCCCTCGCGGCCGGGGATATCGCGCCGGGCGAGCATCACCTGCCGGTTCGCCACGTCGCGCGGCCCGATCTCGATGCGCAGCGGGACGCCGCGCATCTCCCAATCGTTGAACTTCCACCCGGCGGTGAAGCCCTCGCGGACGTCCAACTCGACGCGCACAGCGTCTTTCAACCGCGCGTGCAACTGCTGCGCCGCCTCCAACACCGCCGCGCGCTCCTCGTCCTTGCGCCAGATCGGCACGATGACCACCTGAATCGGCGCGAGGCGCGGCGGCAGCACGAGGCCCTGATCGTCGCCGTGCGTCATCACAATCGCGCCGACCATGCGCGTGCTCATGCCCCACGACGTCGTCCAGGCGAGCTGCTGCGCGTTGTTCTCGTCAAGGAACTTGATGTCGAAGGCACGCGCGAAATTCTGCCCCAGGAAGTGGCTGGTGCCGGATTGCAGCGCCTTGCCATCCTTCATCATCGCCTCGATTGTGTAGCTGGCGACGGCTCCGGCGAACTTCTCGCTCTCGCTCTTGCGGCCGGGGATCACGGGGATCGCAGCCTCGTTCATCGCGAAGTCCGTGTAGACGCCGAGCATCCGCAGCGTCTCCTCCATCGCCTCGTCGCGGGTGGCGTGCGCGGTGTGGCCTTCCTGCCAGAGGAACTCCGTTGTGCGCAGGAACAGGCGCGTGCGCATCTCCCAGCGCACCACGTTGGCCCACTGGTTGATGAGCAGCGGCAGGTCACGGTACGACTGAATCCACCTGGCGTACATGTGCCCGATGATCGTCTCCGACGTAGGCCGCACGATCAGCCGTTCCTCCAATTCGGCGCCCCCGCCAATGGTGACGACCGCCAGTTCCGGCGAGAAGCCCTCCACGTGCTCGGCTTCCTTCTGCAAAAAGCTCTCCGGGATGAAGAGGGGGAAGTAGGCGTTGACGTGCCCCGTCGCCTTGAAGCGGCGGTCTAGCGCATCGCGGATGTTCTCCCAGAGCGTGTAGCCATAGGGTTTGATGACCATACACCCGCGCACGGGCGAATAATCGGCCAAATCCGCCTTCTGCACGATCTCGTTATACCACTTGGAAAAGTCCTCGGTCTGAGAAGTCAAGAAATCTGCCATAATGCTCCCTCTGAGAATAGTCTGGTAGTCCTTAGTCGTATAGTCATTTCCATGAAATGAGTCGGAAGTCTTTTAAGAATCCGAATCCGTTAAAATCTGTACTGGTCAACGAGAGTTTGAACTTGCCGGACGGCTTTTTTTACCGCAGAGTTCGCTGAGAGCGCGGAGAAATTCTATAAATCTCTGCGAGCTTTGCGCTCTCTGCGGTGCAATATGTCTTTGACCACTACAGAATCCGTTAAAATCCGTTCAATCCGTTGACATAAACTCATCATTTGTCCGGCCCAAAACGCCGGTAGTTCACCGCGAGCTTGTCCATAATCGCCTGCTCCAGATCGATGCCGGTGAGGTAGGCCAGTTGCAGCAGGTAGAGCGCGACGTCCGCCAACTCCTCGGCGAGCGCC
>JAIOAS010000374.1 GCA_019873725.1 Chloroflexota bacterium
CGTCCCCGGTGGCTGTGACGCGAGCGGCGTCCCTCAAGCGATCACCCATCTGTACGATCCACAAAGCGACACGTGGAGCGAGGGAGCGCCGTTGCCCCAACCATTGTGCGCCTATGCGCTGACAGAACACGACGGGCGGGCCTATCTCTTCGGCGGGTGGAACGGCGCGGCGTACCAGGCCGTGGCCTATGTCTACGACAGCGCCGCCAATGGCGGCAGCGGCACGTGGACGGAAATCGCGCGTCCGGCCGAAGCGCGCGGGTTTGGCGCTGCCACCGCCGTGGTCGACGCCAATGGTCGCATTCGCATTTTCTATGTGGGTGGCTACGACAATGAGCGCGAGTCGGCAACCTGCGAGGTTTACCTGCCCGACGCCGACCGGTGGGAGCGTTGCGCGCCAATGCTTCTCCCGCGTGGGGGGCTGGGGGTGGCAGCCATCGGCGCGCGGGTGTACGCGATCGGCGGTGGGTGGACGACCTATTTGGGGTTCAACGAACGTTACGATCCCTCGACCGACACCTGGGCTGTGGTTGAGACGCCCATTGTGGGCGAATGGCGCAACCTGGGTGTGACGGCCCGAGAAACATCGCTCTACGTCGTCGGCGGGTGGAGCGGCGACTACCTCAACCGCGTCTACGCCATCGAGGTGCTGCCCTGGCGCGTGTTTATCCCCACCACGTTTTTCTCACCGTAACAAGACTCACGGCGGCGGCGGCGGAGTCGTCAACGGCGAGATCGGCTCGGTAGGCGGCGGAGACGTAGGCGTAGGCGGAGACGTAGGCCCCGGTCCTGGTTCTGGTCCCGGTCCCGGCCCCGGCCCTGGCCCCGGTTCTGTTGTTGGTTCAACAGATGGCGTTGGCATTATGGTGGGCGTGCTGGTAAGCGTGGCGGTGGGACGGCGGGTCGGGGTACGTGTCGGGGTAGGCGTATTGGTCGGCGTCGCAGTGGGCGTAGGCGTTGCCGTGGCGGTGGGGGTACGTGTGGGGGTTGGAGTGTACGTGTTCGTCGGCGTGGCGGTAGGTAAAGGCGTATAAGTCGGTGTAGGAGTAGGCGTGGCACTGGTCTGGGCGATGAGCGTCGAGAGTGGGCCGGGGGGCGGCGGCGCGGGCGTCTCCATCAGCGCCATCATATCAAGGATCAGGTCTGGTTTGAGCGGCGCGAAACGCAGCCGTTCGCAATCCCGACTGTAGTCCGCGTAGCGGGCTGAAGCAAAGATTTCGTCGTACCAGTCAGGCCAGTGCGGAAGCAGTCCCAGGGAGATCGCCAAAATCACCGCGCCGGTTGAGACGACGATGAAGCCCACACCAAACAAAATCCACACAAGAGTGCGCAACCGTACCATGATCATGACCTCACTGCGTAGGTATTGACCGGTTCCACGCGGCCCTTGACTTCGACATCGCCCAAATGGACGGCCTCCACGGGCGGCGTATCACCCAAAAGCAACCAGGTCTCGCTGTTCACGAAGAGGTCATAGTCGGGGTAGAACTTGTTCATATCACTGAGCCTCTGGCTGACGTTGACCGTATCGCCGAGAATCGCGTATTCGAAGCGAATCTCGGAGCCGAGGATGCCCGCGACAACCGGCCCGGTGTTGACGCCGATTCCCAATCGGATCGGCAATTCGCCTTGCGCCAGGCGGCGATGATTGATCGTGCGCACATATTCCAACATCCCTAACGCGGCGTTGACGGCATCCCTCGCGCTTTCCGCCGGCGGTTTGTTCTCCGGCAGCACCCCGAAGAAAGCCAGCACTGCGTCGCCGATGAATTTGTTGACCACGCCGTTGTGTTGACGGATGACGCCGACGATACCCTGGAAATATTCGTTGAGCATGTCGATGATGTACGCCGGCTCGTGACCTTCCGACAAGGTCGTAAAGCCGCGAATGTCGGCAAACAGGATCGTGGCGGCGATTGTCTGCGCGCCCAGTTCGAGATGGCCTTGCTCCAGCTCATCGCGCAAGCGTGTGGCGACTTCCGGGCTGGCGGTCATACCAAGCAAATCCCGGTAGAGGCGACCTTCGCGCAACTGATTGACCATCTGGTTGAAGTCGGCGGCGAGGGCGGCGACCTCGTCACGTCCCTTGATTGTCACTTGCGTTGTCAGATCACCAGCGGCGACCTGGCGGGTGGCATCGGCCAATTGCTGAATCCGCCGCACCACGGCGCTGGCTAAGATTACACCGATGATGATAACGAAAAGAGTAAAAAAGCCGAACAGGCTCAGCAGGCTTTCGCGCGTCGCGCCGCCGGAATCGGTAACAAATGACAGCGGCAGAGCCACGGACAACAAACCGGCGTCTTCCACGAAACGCACGGTCAACCCCCCGAAAACTTCGGCATACGTGCGTCCAAACACCTGGGAGTCGCGGCGCGGAGTTTGGTAGGCCTGGCGTTCCATATACTGCTCGAAGGTTGCCGCGTCGAGCGCCAGGATTTCGGGTGATTGCGGTGCTAAGGTGGTGGCCTGCGGAGCGCCGGCATCGAGATAGATGGAGATGCGCGCCAGCGCCGCCGCATCCAACCGCGCGACCAGGTGATCGAGATATGTCCCTACCAGCAGCACGCCCACGACGCGATTTTCATCATCTACGATGGGGCCGAGGGTGTAGAAAATCCAGCCGCGCTCGGTTTGGATGAAATCGGCATATTTATCGCCCAAGGGGTCGGTAGTGTTTCGCAAGACGCGCTGTACGGCCGGCCAGTCCGCGTAACCTGCTCCCGGCTTGAAGGTATAGTCGATGGCCGAGCCGCCCGGAGTACGGTACATCGCAAAGAGCGCGGTCCCTGTGCTATCCAACACTTCCAGAACGTCCAGTTGCACGTTGATCCCCGGCAGCGTTGCCAGAAGGCTGATGGCGTCTCTATCTCGTGCCGCGACCGCTGCATCCAGCCCCTCGGTATAGGCGATGCTGCGCCACGCCGCCAGATGCTCCTCTTCCAGCGACACCATACTGGCAGCAGCTTTGCGCCCGGCATCCAGCAGCGTGCTCTGAAAACGGTTCTCCAACAAACTGGATAGCAGCCGCGTTACGAGGAAGGCCGCAGCGAAGGTCACGATGACGGCCAATACGATGTAAGGCAGGGTGATTTTGATGCGTAATTGGGACAAAAGATACATCAATCTGGATTGCGGTCGCGGTTGAACTTCGGCAACTTCGTGCTCAAGGGCCATGGCACGCCTCCTTGACAAACTACGACTAAATGCTTCTCTTTCGCTTCGCGTAAGTGGATAGGCTTTTGTTTAATAACTATTATACATCGTTTAAGTTTGTACTACAACTTGAGGTATAGGGCTATTGCATTTGAAGACAAAGCTCCAAAAGACTCAGTAGACGCCTGCATTTGGCGCGTTTTCCGTTTAGCGAGGCGCCTGGTCAATGCAATTCCACGCGAAACTTTTGTAGTCTGGCCTCTGCGAAGATTGAATGTGATCCTGTGCACCTTGACGAAATCCTCGTTCTGCGTATAATGACGCTTGTTGATCCTCGGTAGCTCAATCGGCAGAGCGGCCGGCTGTTAACCGGTTGGTTGTAGGTTCGAGTCCTACCCGAGGAGCACAGAAGGGGTTGCG
>JAIOAS010000375.1 GCA_019873725.1 Chloroflexota bacterium
GTCTACGCCTGCGACAACGACGTGGTGGATAACCAGGTGGTCAATCTACAGTTTGCGGGGGACCGGACGGCCAGCTTCTCGATGATGGCCTTCACGCGGATGCGCAACCGCGAGACGCGGCTCTTCGGCACGCGCGGGGAGCTGGTCTGCGACGGGCGCCTTATCCATCACTACAACTTCATGACCGACAGTACCGAGACGATTGACACCGAAATCGAAACCGGCTCGGCGCTCGGCGGGCACGGCGGCGGCGACTACTGGTTGATGCACCATTTCAGCCAGGCGCTCCTCGACGAGGATCAAAGCCAGATTCTCTCCGGCCCGGATGAGACATTGGAATCGCATTTGATGGTGTTCGCGGCGGAGCAGGCGCGGAAGGAAAATCGGGTGGTGAGGTTGTAGACCTCGATCAATATCACAAAAAGAGCGCTGCGCTTGTTCAAGCGCAGCGCTCTTTCGGATTTCAATACACCCCGGGAAGCGCAATCATCCAGGCGGAGGGATATACACTTACACCGCAACCGGTTGCATCTCCATAAGCGCGCGCCAGCCTCTCACGGCCTGTTCACGCGGTTCTGGAATAGGGCGTCCTAGCTCTCGTGCAGTGGCAATCCACTCTTGAATAATGATTTCCGCATTGGCTAAAGCACTCTGATATGTAGCTCCGTCGGCCATGCATCCAGGCAATTCTGGTACTTCAGCAATAAAGGCCTCATCTTCATCACTCCAGTAAATTACAATCGCATATTTAGTTTTCATCACTTCCTCCTAACCTGTACCGCAAAATGAGGTTACGGACCTGTCTGACCTGATATGGTTTGGCCTGTGCGCCTTTGGGTTGAAGGTTGAGGATTTCTGCAATGCCTTCACGAGTGAAAATGTGGTGGTCGCCACGGACACGTTCCTCAAAATCCAGGTATTTCAACAAACGGCAGAGATCAGAAAATGAAATAGAGGTATCCGCCGTCCCACACAAAACCTTGTACAACAGCTTGTCTTTTTGAGTCATCACCACCTCAAGTCTATCCCCATTATACCCTTACCTGCTAAAAGGTGAAGATCATGCACTTCCATACCCCCGCGCCGAAGTCGGCCTCCACGCGAGCAGCCGCTCGGTCAGCCGCGTGTTGCGCTGCGCGATTTTGTCGTTGTGCACGGCGATGGCAATCGCGCGCTGATTCCCCACCAAAACGACGAGTTTGGCGGCCCGCGTCACGCCCGTGTAGAACAAATTGCGCTGAAGCATCATGTAGTGCTGTGTCAGAATCGGGATCACCACCACAGGGAACTCCGAGCCTTGCGATTTGTGGATGCTCACCGCGTAGGCGTGAACCAGCTCATCCAGTTCCGTGAACTCGTAACCGACGAGCGCCCCGTCGAAGTTGACGGTGAGGACGTGTTCCTCCAAATCGAGCGCCGTCACCCGCCCCATATCGCCGTTGAAGACCTGCCGGTCGTAGTCGTTGCGGATTTGCATCACGCGATCGCCCACCCGAAAGACGCGCGAACCGTGTGTCCACTCGGCCTTGCGTTTGTCCGGCGGATTGAGCCGTTCCTGCAAACGCCGGTTCAACTCGCCGACACCCGCCGCCCCCCGGTGCATCGGGCTGAGCACCTGGATGTCGCGGTCGGCGTCGTAGTCGAACTTCGCCGGGATGCGCCTGGCGACGATGTCGAGCACGAGATCGGCAGCCTGCTCGGCATCGTCCGCCGCGAACAGGAAGAAGTCCCGCGCCGGGCCGTTGCACACCGGCATCTCGCCGCGATTGATGCGGTGCGCGTTGACGATGATGTAGCTGTCCTCGGCCTGGCGGAAGATCGTATCGAGCCGCGTGACAGGGATCACCGCGCTGGCGATGAGATCGCGCAGCACGTTCCCCGCCCCCACCGACGGCAACTGATCCACGTCGCCCACCAGCAGCAGGTGACTGCCCGCCTCCACCGCCTTGAGCAGGTGGTTCATCAACAAAATGTCCACCATCGATGTTTCATCCACGATGACCATGTCCGCGTCGAGCGGGTTCTCCTGGTCACGCGCAAAGCGGAAACCTTCGGCGGGTTTGACTTCGAGCAAGCGGTGAATCGTCTTCGCTTCCAGGCCGGTCGCCTCGCTCAGGCGCTTGGCAGCGCGACCCGTCGGCGCACACAGAAGCACGGAGTGCTGTTTGGCGCGCAAAAGGTGGATGATGCTGCGCGTGATGGTCGTTTTGCCGGTGCCGGGGCCGCCCGTGAGAATGCTGACCTTCTCCGTGAGCGCCATGCGCACCGCCGCCTGCTGCTGTTCGGCCAGGCGGATTGGATTGCGTTCTGCAAGCCACTCAAATGCCTTGTCCCACTCCACGTCTCGAAACACCGCCAGCCGGTCGCGCGCACTCGCCTGCATCTGGCGCAGCTTGTTGGCGACGCCCGTTTCGGCATAGAAGAACGGCGGTAGAAAGATGCAAGATGCAGGATGCAAGATTTCTGCCTCTTGCATCTTGCCTCCTGCTTCTTGCATCTTGCCTCCTGCTTCTTGCATCTTGCCTCCTGCTTCTTGCATCTTGCCTCCTGCCTCTTCCGCAATGAGTTCACCCACTTGGATGAGCGCGTCCAACTGCGGTGCGCAGGCTTCGCGGGGGACTTCGAGGAGATCGGCGGCGGTAGCGAGCAATTCATCGCGCGGGGCGAAGCAGTGGCCGTCATCGCTGAAGGTGCCGAGGGCGTAGCGCAGTCCGGCCTGGATGCGTTCCGGAGCGTCCACGGCGAAGCCCATTTTCTGCGCGATCTTATCCGCCGTCTTGAAACCGATGCCGTAGATGTCCTTCGCCAGCCGGTAGGGGTCATTGCGGACGATGGCGAGCGCCTGGTCCGCGTACTGCTTATAGATCTTCACCGCCAGCCCAGTGCTGACGCCGTGGCTTTGCAGAAAGATCATGATCTCCTTGATGTGCTTCTGCTCCTCCCAAGCGCGGGCGATCTGCGCCGTGCGCTTTGCGCCGACGCCTGGCACCTCGCGTAGCCGGTTCACGTCGTTTTCGATCACGTCCAGTGTCTTGAGGCCGAAGTAATCCACGATGCGCCCGGCGTTCACCGGCCCCACCCCTTTGATGAGACCGCTGCCCAGGTATTTGCGGATGCCTTCGACGGTCGCCGGAAGCTGCACCGAGTACTCGCGCACCTCGAACTGGCGTCCGTACTGGGGATGCGTCGTCCACACACCACGCAGCCGCACCGACTCGCCCGGATTGACGCCCGTGAGCGTGCCGATCACGGTGACTTCGTAGCTTTTGCCTTTCGGCGTCAGCTTCGCCACCGTGTAGCCGTTCTCTTCGTTCTGGAAGGTCAACCGTTCCAGCGTCCCTTCGAGGGTTTGCCAGGGGGTATTTTCGGACATAGTGAATCAGCGAAGAAGCGAATCAGCGAGAAAAATCATACGGCGCGCTCAACACAACATAGAAACGTGATGCATGACAGCAGGTTCATCACGCATCACGTTTTACGTTTTTCGAGCTACCTTGCAGTCAGACTTCCCGCCACCGTTGCTGCCAACGCATTATCAACTGCCGGGACGTTGCCGCCCAAGCCG
>JAIOAS010000376.1 GCA_019873725.1 Chloroflexota bacterium
GCGTTCGAGCAGGGTCGGCGGCGTCCCGGCGATGACGTAATAGCGCAGTTCCCCGCCCGCAAAGCGATGTTCCGCCACATCCGGCGTGCTGTCGCCCAGGTCAAACTCCGCATAGTGCGGGTTTTCGTAGAAGACCAGATACGATGCAGGATGCAGGATGCAAGATGCAGGATGCAGGATGCAGGATGCAGGATGCAAGATGCAGGATGCAAGGGTCTCATCTTCCTGCGTCTTGCCCCCTGCCTCTTGCTTCTTGCCCCCTCCCTCTTGGCTGACATACACCGGAATATTCAGATTGATCGGATCGTCGTCGTTCGTGTAGCCGGAGGGGTCGCGGTTCCAGAGAATGTGCGTGCGTCCACGGCGTTGCCAGGGGGTGGCGCGCTCGCCCAGGCCGAAGAGGCGCTCTTCTGGGGCCAGGGCGGTGCGATGGCGCAGGGCGCCGTTCTTGTGCCAGGCCACGTCCACATCGGCGCGCAGGAGCCGCCCCTCGGCGTCGGCAATGAAGACTTGCGCATCCGCCAACGCGATGCCCACGGTGAGTGCCTCGGTGCGCAGCAGCAATGCCTTCTCCGTCTCGATGGAGACGACGGCGGGGACCGGCCACGCCTCCAGCGGTTTGGCGATGGTGTAGGGGATCGTCTCCGGGACGTGCGCGTGGGCGCGAGGCCGGTAATGAATCCGCACCATGTCCGGCGCAAAGAATACAATATCCAACGTGCAGTGTTTGGTGGTCAGCGTTGCGCCGCGTTCGTGTGGCGCGATATAGCACACCTTTCCCGGATGTTCCCACCGTTTGGGCCACACGGTCTGCGAGCGTCTGAGGTGCCGGCGGAAAGCCAGCCATTGTGCCAGGCCGCGCCGGGGACGGTTAGAATGCTCCCAGCGGGCCTCGGTCCAGGCCTTGCGATAGCGGTAGACCGCCGCGTGCAACGCCGGTTCGATGCCGATGATGCGCACGGCATTTTGCAGGTCGTCAAGTAGTGTTGGCATAATGCCCCTTTCCTCAATCGTGATAGGGTTCTGGTGGTTTAGAACCATAGGCCATTCGCCCATTTTAACACAAATAGGAGGTTCGCAATGAAGGAGAAGCCAGTACTGCGTGGCGGATGTTCTGCGCCAGTCAGACAGGCTTGCAGCGGATCGTCAGATCCACGGTATCCGGGCGTTACACCGGGATCTAACGATCCCTGGAAAGCATATACTGGGAAGCTGTACGCACTACGGTTCTACGTAATACAGCGAGGGATTGTCCCAGTACGCGTCGTTGTGTTTGTAGGGCCACTTGCCATGAGAACGCAGGAAGAAAGTAACCGCTCCTGCTGGGCCGACGGTGGCCTGCACAGGGCCGACGCGCTCGTACTTGTCATAGATGAATTGCTCTTCGCTCCAGATGATGGTGTCGGAGAACGGATCGACGCCTCCGGTGGGATCGATGCCTACCCGGAACGAAAATGCCTCCGGATCACCACAGGATAGCGCATCGTAGTTGTCTTCGTCACATGCCCAGGCGTGCGCGTAGTACCACCCTTCCACCACAGCACCGGGGCGCAAGTTTTCCACGTGCTGGTAGTAACCGGCGTGTTGTTTCCGCGTGAAAGTGAAGCACATACCGGCATGGTAACCCTGGTAGATACGTGACGGAGACGTGAACGGCGGCTCGTTGTAGATGACTCTGCACTCAGGGCGAGCGTACTCGCCTTCTTCCCACCACGTAACCCATCCCGCCGGGGTGTAGATTTCGCCGTACGGCACTCCGGTGAACGTGTCGCGCGTCCAGTTGTTGGGAACGAACACTGGATTGTCTACGGGCACGCCGATGCCCTCAAAGCCGGGATTGACCAGGAGCATACCGAGTCTGGGGTAACGTCTCATAACCAGGGGAAAATACATTCGCCGGTCGGCCGGTGTGGCGTAGTTCGAGTAAAACGACAGGGCATAAAATCCTTCGAGACTGGTAGCTTCAACTGCATTGACCAACACTCCCTCATACTCGATTGCCACTGTGACGGCTATCTGTTGTCGCCATGTCTCGCCGGAGGCCAACACCGGAGTCCACACCAACTTCCCGCCGGGCAGGACCGTTGTTCCGGCCAGATGTGCGTCTGTTGTCACGTGTACCGGCAGCGTGTCGGTGATGGTTAGATGGACATCTGACACACTTGACCCGGTCTGGCTGATACTGACGGTATAAGTCAACCGCGACCCCGGCTTGACGTAATAGGAGGGAACCGTTGTCTGTTCGATGATCAGGCCATAGCCTGTGGCGACACCCCCTGTGACGACACCGCTTGTAGCGACACCGCTTGTAGCGGCACCGCTTGTAGCGGCACTTTCTGCGTTGAGTGTGCGCGATGCAGCGATACCCGGCCATGAAGTGAAGGTGGCAATGAGCACAAATATCGTGAAACCGATTATCGATGCGGCGATCAGAGTGCGTGTAGCTTTATCGAGCGCCATAGGACTCCTTTCTGTCTACTGCTGTTAATTTCCATACGCCGGTAGTGCGACCCCCCTATGTGCGCGATCGATTCACTGTGGATTGGGAAAGTAGGCTGGTAAAAGGACGGTTTCGCGCCCCGCGAGCACTTCCCAGAACGGGAACCACGCCAGACCACAAAAGCGCACGTCGATGTCGGTGCGGTTGGCGCGCACGACGATCTCGCGGATGTCGTTCAACGTGCTTTCCCATTTCTGGATAATCTGCCGTGCCGTGGCCTGCCACGTAGCTTCGAGCTGTTTCATCTCTTCCTCGTAAAGTCGGAGCGCCTCCTCGGATTCCTCGACCTCGGCCTGGGCCTGTTTGACGTAGCGGCGCTGGCGCGATGTGGTCGAGAGTGGGCGCAGCGTGTGCCGCCGTTTGGAGATCAGGCTGAGCACCGACTCCGCGCCGCTCAACAGCTCCTCGCGTTTCCGCTCGGCCAACATTTCCCTGTCCTGGTAAAGCTCCATTTGCTCTTTGCGGACTTTGGCCTCGATTTGTTCCATTTTTCGCTCGAATTTCAGGCGTTCGGCAGCCAACGCGGCCTCTTTTTGCCGTTCCATTTCCTGGCGACAGCGATCCAGGAAGGCCCGCTTATTCTCGTCCGGCGGGCTAAAGAGCTTGAGCGGGCTGCACGTCCAGATTTTTATCTGGCTGTGCTGATAAAGATGTGTCCTGAGCGCGCTTTCGCGTTTGGCGTGCGCGGTCTTGTTGCCGAGACCTTGCGGCAGCGCCTCGAATACGCCTTCGCCAGCATAGTCCGGTAACAGATCGTTCAGCCGCAGATCAATCATCTCGCCTTGCTCCCACCGCAGATTCCAGCTCCCTCCCGCTGCCGGATCGATACGCCAGACTTGTTCATCGTGTACGGCGATGCCGGCCTGCTGGTGGAAGATGTGTGTGACGCCTGCGCCGAGCAGATACGGGCGGTACACGAGTTGCGCAGAGGCTTCCGCAGGCAGGGGCGTGCTGTGTTGGCGTATCGCCCACGCGGCAGTGAGCGTCGCCGGGAGGAACGCCTGCGGGATTTCGGGATCGACGGTGGGCGGGCGTGTCGTGCGCTGGCG
>JAIOAS010000377.1 GCA_019873725.1 Chloroflexota bacterium
GATGATACCACAGGGCAGGAATTTGTCAATCACGCAACCGGTTGAAGCGCCACACGCCGATGACGGTGAACACAACGGCAAAGCCGAGCAGCACTCCAGTGGTCGGCAAGACATCGGCGAACGTTGCGCCGCGCGCCAGGATGTCCGTGTAAGCGCGCATGGCCCAGGTGGAAGGCAGGATTTGCACGATCTGGCGGAACAGCGGCGGGGTGACTTCCAGGGGGAACCATGCCCCGCCCAATGCTGCGGTCGTCATCGACAATGCAATCACGGCGCTGCTGGCCTGGCCGCCGGTTTTCACAAAGGTCGCCACCAGTAGGCCCATACCCGCCACGGCCAGCGCAAACGCGACGGACACTGCTGCTACAGCCAACGGCGCACGATGCCAGCCCACGTTGAACACCACCGCGCCGCCGATCAGCAGGATGGCGATTTGCACCAATCCCGCCAGCACCGTCGCCAGGACTCTGCCACCCAAGATGAGCGCGCGTGATGTGGGCATCACCAGCATCCGCTTGAGCGTGCCGCGCAGGCGCTCGTCCACCAACACTTCCGCCGCGCCGAGCAGGGTGATCTGCACCCAGGTGACGGTCTGCCCGGCAGAAGCCTGTTCGGCGCTGTTCGCCATATCGCGCACGTCCGTTTCCAACGTCACACCTGCGGGCCATGCGACTTCCGCAACGGCCGCAGGGTTCTCCACAGCCACGAGCGTTTCAAGCAGCAGGTCGGAGAAAAGCGTGGTTTCCTCTTCCGGCGTGGCGACCAGTCCGGCATCGCGTGCCTGCGTCACGCCAGCCTGGGCGACAAGCGCCGCGCCCCCCACCCGCCCAATCGCCGCCCGGACGGCCTGCTCGACGGCGGGCGTGTTGCTACTGTCGCTACGGACACGCAATGTCAACTCAACCTCGTCACCGGACAGCAACCGCTCGGAGAACTCTGCCGGAACGATCAGGCCAAAGACGTCGTCTGGAAACGTCTCCACCACCTCCAGATCGAAGTTCACGCCTTCCAATGCCGTAAAGAGCGCATCCACCACCGGCCCCGCATCCTGCTGAATCACGGCCAGATGAATGCGGACTTCTTCCGGCGGCGCGTCGTTCATCATCCCGCCCAGCCCAGCGCCCACAGCCGCGGTGAACAGGAACGGCAAGAGCAGGAAAAACACCCACGCCATCGGTCCGTCAAACCGGCGTAAAAAGTCCGTGCGAATCAAGCCCCATAAACGATACATGGTCACTCCTCGATAAGAGCCTTGTAGTCACCGGCCTCAGTAGATCGCAAAATACTCTAAGGGGATCGTCAGATCCCCGCTCTGGCCTGGATCTGGCGATCCAGCCCAAGCAAAATTGGATCTACTGAGTCTTGTAATCGTTGAGCTTCGGCGACTATCCGACTATTCGACTATCAGACTACTTGAACTGCCTTCTAAACCCCACCAGCGCCAGGGCATAATAGAAAATGGTCAACAGCACCACGCCGCCAAGCCAGGGCAGAATGGTAGCCGCCGCGCGCCCGGCCTGCAAGCGCGCGAGGATTTCGATACCCCAGGCGTTGGGCGTGACAAGGCTGAGGTGTTGCACCCACTGTGGCAGGTTCCAGCGGACGAAGAAACTGCCAGAAAGCGCCCCGCCGATCAAGGTAATCGCCGAACCGATGGCGCTGGCCTGTCCCGGCGTTTTTGCCCACGCCGAGATAAGCGCACCGACGCTCGACGCGCAAATCACCAGCAGCACAATCGTCAGTAGCACGCCGCCTGGATGGCCCCAGTACGCGCCGATGAGCGTGGTCGCGCCCCAGAGGATGAGCATTTGCAGCACGCCGGTCAGCACGATGCCGCCCATTTTGCCGAGCAGAATGGTCAACGCAGAGGTCGGAGAAATAAGCAGCCGGGGCAACGTACCGCGCTGCCGTTCGGCCAGGAGCGTGCGCCCCCCGGAGGTCACAGCGAACATCAGGAACAGCACCGCCATGCTCGAAGCATAATAGCCAAGCCAGCTAAAGCCGCGGCCGGTTGTGGAGGTAGTCACCAGCTTGATAGGCAAAGCAATGTCAGCGGCGCCGGCCGTTTCTTGCCCGGCAGTGCCGGCCGACATCGCGCTCATGGCTGCTGCCACATCAGTCTGCCCGGCCTGGAGCATCCCCGCGGCCAGCCGCGCCATGATGTTGGTCGTCCCTGCGATCTGGATGTTGAGCCGCTCAAGCCCCTGGCTGACGATGGCTTTGACGACCAGGACACTGATGCGCCAATTGGGACTGGCGTAAATTTCGACAACGACCGGATCGTCCGGTGAAGGCTCACGCGGGCTTTCGCGCTGCATGTAGCTCTCCATAAAGGCTTGGGCGACCCCGGCCTGTTGTTCCGGTGTCAAACTCGCATTGGGCGCCAGGGTTGTCACATCCATACCGGTCAATTCCTGTGCGCGCGCGCCGAACGGGAAAACACGCGCGCTGAAATCCTGCGGGATGATGACCAGCGCGGCGACCTCGTCAGCTTCCACACGTGCGCGCGCCGCGGCCTCAGACGCTTCATCGATCAACGTCGGCATCACCAAATTGTCTAGCGACGATGAGAAGAAGATGTCGGTGAGAACCTGCCCAAATGTCCCTGTGTCCCGGTTCAACAGGAGCACAGGAATATCGGAAATCGGAGTGCTGTCACTACCGCTGCCGAACGCCGCCATCATCACCAATGTGAGCGCCAGCGGTGTCGCCAGCATCATCGCCAATGCCCCCACGTCGCGGAACGCTACCAGGACTTCTTTGAACGCCAGAACGGCTAATTTGCGCATACGCCCTCGTCAATCCCGCAACGCGCGACCGGTGAGGCGCAAGAAAACGGCTTCCAGGTTCGGCTCCCGGATGTCGATGGTACGCACGCTCAAGCCCAGGCCGGTCGCTGTGCCAATGACCGCAGCCAGGGTCGCCTCTGCCGATGTCACATTGACCAACACCTCACCGTCGGTCGCACTGGCCTCAATTACCCCGTGGAGTGACCGCAGCGCTACGGCCAGTTCCGCACCGCCGCCTTCCTGGATCAACTGCAAGCGCAAGGTTTCGTGCTGGCCCACAAGCTGGATCAGTTCATCCAGTGTCCCCAATGCGATCAGCTTCCCGTGGTCGATGATGCCGATGCGGTCACTCAACTCCTGGGCTTCTTCCATATAATGCGTCGTGTAGAGGATCGTCACACCCTGTTCGCGCAGTCTTTTCACCCAGTCGAGGATGTAACGGCGGCTCTGCGGATCGATGGCCACGGTTGGCTCGTCAAGCATGAGCAGCTTAGGATTGCCCAGCAGGCCCACCGCCAGGTTGAGGCGACGCTTCATCCCACCGGAGAACGTGTTGACGCGCTCTTTGGCACGGTCGGCTAACTCAATCAGTGCCAGCTTTTCATCGATTTCACGCGCCAGTTCCGCCCCGTGCAAACCGCGCATCTCGCCCCAGAAACGCAGGTTCTCGCGCGCGGTCAGGTCATCGTAGAGCGCCAGTTCCTGGGGGAC
>JAIOAS010000378.1 GCA_019873725.1 Chloroflexota bacterium
GGCGGCTTCTGCCTCCACGACCGGGGTTTCCTCAACCACTTCTTCAACCTGCTTCTTGCTCATTTGTTTTCCTCCTTACAGACACTTATACTTTTTACTTACCCGTAATTGTATTACGTATTACAGTGTAATATAGTTGCGCGATTTTGTCAAGAGGTAGATGAAAAAAGACTACAAAAGTCTCACGAGATACCTGATTGAACAAGTGTCCCGGCGAAGACTTTTGTAGTCTTGCGTGTGGAAAAAGTTTACCGGTTGCGCATCACCAAAGGCAAGAACAACGACCAAACGGCCCGCTGACGACGTGCGTACACCCCGGCGCGTTCGCCCCCCCGGTCAGCCCGCCTGTCTTCCCAGGCAATCAGCCATTCCGAGCGTCCTTCTCGCGCAGCGACGACCGGCCAAAGGCGCGCCGAATCGTCCGCCACAGCGACGGGCAAGACGTCCGCCGATGGAATGCCTTTGACGTTCAGTTGGCGCGCATAGATATTGGGCACATAGGCAGCCTGCGGCGCACCGTGCCAGACCGCCAGGAAAGCTTTGCTCGCGGCGTTGTAGGCCACGTCCGGCGCCCCCTCCTGATAAGCATCCTGCGTCGCAATGGGAATCGGCGTATCCAGCGGCGCACCATCCGCGGTGAGCATCCGCCCCATCACATCCCCGTCGCTATCGGCAACGGCTGTCGTATCCTGCCAGACGACGAGATAACGCCCGGCCGGACCGGCTGCCAGGCTTGGAAATTCCGCCCGCTGACTCGTACCGGCGGCAATCGGGAACTCCACCGGCAGCATTGTGCCGGTAGTACCATCCACCCGCTGCCCATAGATATCCCACCCGGCTGAATCAGTGCGGTTGTCCTGCCAGACCGCGACGAAGCTACGACTGGCGGCGTCGTAGGCTACGTCGGGATAGCGCGCCTGGCGGTTCGCGCCGGGCAGTGTGAGGAGGAAGTTCACACTCACATCCGTAAAAAGTGGAACGCCGCTGTCCGACAGGAACTGCCCGCGCAGGGTTGTCATTGAATAGGTAGCATCCACACTCTCGAAAACGACCAGATAACGCGCCAGCTCCGGGCTAAAGGCCACGGTCGGGGCATGCTGCTGGTTGGGTGCCGATGAGACTGTGATTTTGTCGCCGACCAGCTCATTCCCATCCAGCCGGACAATTTGCCCATAAACGTTGAAATCATCAAATGTGCCGGGCGCGACATCGCTCCAAACCACCAGAAAGTGATCGTTGAGCGCGTCCCATGCCACATCCATCGCCAGGTCGGGCGTCTGGATACCGGTGGCAACGGCAAACGGACTCCACGCCAGCGCGCCATCGCCGCTGACGCTGTACGCCATAATGCGCGCACCACTCCCATCGATGTGGTGCCAGGCCACCAGATAACGATCCGAGAGCGGACTGTACGCAATCACCGGGCGGGCTTGCAAGCCATCCAACGGCGTCAGACCCATGTGCAACCCCACGGGGCGCGCGTTGGCGTCGAGGCGCTGCCCGTAGATGCCGGGGGTCTCGACACGGTCATCCACCCACAACGCCATAACGACCGGCTGCGACGCCGTTCGCGCCACAGCCAGAGCCGGGCTGGATTGCGTGTGCGGGTCATCGTTCACCACGAAGGGCGCGCCGATCAATTGCCCGGTGGAAGCGACGCGCTGGCCGTAGATGTCGCCCAGCCCAACCGGCTCCTCCCAAACCACGAAGAAGACGCTCGATCCAGCGGTCTCCCACAACGCGACGGCGGGCGTCTTCTCCAATCCCGGTCCGCCAGCAATCGGGATATCGATCCCCAGGAACGTGTCGCCCGGCTTGAAACGCTGCCCATAGATGTCGCCTTGCACGCCATCTCGCCAGTCTTCCCAGACGACCAGCACCGCATCATCCACCCCGCCGGCGGCGATGACCGGCCATGCCTGCATGCCGGGCGCGAGGGTGACGGGAATGTTGTCACCTTCCAGTGTCCCATCCGGCAACACCTGCTGCGCATAGATGTCCTGGTCTGCGCCGCGCGCGTCAGACCAGACGACGAGATAACGGTCGACTGCCGGGCGGTAGGCCACGTCCGGTTGTCCGGCCCAGGCCGATCCATCAGAAATGTCGAAGCGCGTACCGAGCAAAGCACCGCTTCCACTCACCCGCTGCCCCTGGATACGCGAAGCGTCACCGACGGCATACCCCCATACCACCAGGAAAGCATCCTCGCTCGCTGTGAGACGCGGCCGGAAATGGCCTCCAGGCAAAAGGGCGATCGGGAAGTTACCGCCATCGAGCGAGCCATCACGCCGCACCAGTTGGCCGTAGACATCGGGGGTCTCGGTGGTGTTGCGACCATCACTCCAGATCACCAGATAGCGGTCGGCAGCGGCGAGGTACGCCACCTGCGGGTCGTCCTGGCTGTCGTAGGCATCACTGATTGGAATGGCATTCCCCAGCAGCCGCCCGTCGCTGCGCACCCGCTGCGCGTAAATGTCAGGCATGTTGGGACCGCGCGAATCCCGGTAGACCAGCAGGAATTCGTCATCCTCAGGATTGAAGGCTGCCGCCGGAGCGTTCTGGTAACCGGTAGCGTCGCTGACGAGAAAGTCCTCGGCGACAGCAGCCGGATTGCCAGGGGGTTCAGCCGGGGCAGGCAGCGGCTCGGCAGCGGTCAGCGAGACGTCATCTACGTACATGCCGGTCGTCCCGCCCACGCCGTCATTGTAGACGCCGAAGTGTACCCAGACGCTCTTGCCGATGTAGTCCCGCATGTCGAAGGTGTACGGCTTCCACGTGCGGCTGTTATCGAGCGTCCACAACAGGCGTTGGAGGATTTTCTCGTTATCATCCATAATCAAGATGAACTGGGCATCGCCGGCCGCAGGCGCGGCAGTGGTCAGCGCAACGCCGCTCGACGCCGAGGCGATATCCGGCGAGAAAGCCGCCTGCTGTACTTCGGTCGAGGTGGGGTAGAGCCACAGGGACAACTGGGCCGCGGTTGCCGTCACGGGTAATGTGACCCGCTGACGCGCGGAGGAGTACGAGACCTTGTTCGACGTCCCCACAATACCCAGGCGGATGGAGCGCGCACCGCCATGCGCCTGCGCCGTCGAATAGTCCGCTGTGGATGGCGTGATGGGAAAGTACCAACCGGTGTTGAGTTCGGCGTCGCCGTTCACCAACCATTCCCAACTATGATTGCGCAGCCGCCACAAGCCATCGATCGTGGGCACGAAAAACAGGTCGCGCTCGGCGACGAGCAACCCCTTGGGCGTCATAGCGGGGGCGAGACCTTGCGCCAGCCAGGTATCACCCCGGTTCGTCGAACGGTAAAGCTTCCACGGTGTGGCGTCGTATTGCAAGGTCAGTTCGATGGCGTACAGTGATGGGTCGGCAGGATAGTCCGGCGAGACGCCCAAACCG
>JAIOAS010000379.1 GCA_019873725.1 Chloroflexota bacterium
TTGCAGGTTGATGAGGCGGAAACGCTCCTCGGTGGCAATCAACAAGGTGGGGGTGATGGGCGTATAGGGCTGAAAAGCGTCCAGCGCCGCCGTCACATCCGCCCCAGCCATACCGATCAGCGCCGCGTCCTGATGGGCGTAAGTGTGCGTTTCCACCTGTAGCGTGTTGATGATGCCCCAATGTTCATTTTCATTGTAAGGAAGGGATGTGTTGTAGAAGTTGTCGCGGTCAAAACGACGGGCGATTTCGCTCACGGTAATGTCGCGCCGTCCGTCGGTGGAGCACGCGCTGGTGGGCGTCTCCTTGCAATCGCGACCGGAGAGGAAGGCGTCTTCCAGCCCCATTGTCAACAGCACCAGTTCACGGTCGTCGTTGCGGTCGGGATCCACCAGCGGGTCTTCATAGATGATGGCGGCGTCCAGGCCGTGATCCTCGCGCACGTTCAAGCCGGTCAGTTGCCAGTCGTCCGGGTAGACCAGCAGCAGGTCCGATTCGTTGTAAGTGCAGGTGGCGTCGGCGCAACGGTCGTTCAAAGCGATCACGCCCCACACCAGGCGCACCTGATGCGGCGCACCCCAGGCGCTGCCCTGCGGACGATAGATCATCCGCCCCTGGAAGGCATACTGCGCCCCGCTGGTGGGGTCGGTGATGAGTTGCAGCGGCAGATAGACGGCGCGTCCCTGCCCCGGCCCCAGGCCGTTGACGGCGATGCTGTACTCCTGATAAAAGTCCAGGTCGGCCATCTGTGCCGGCGAGGCTTCAAAGGGCAAAAAGGCCGGGATGTCGGCGCAGGCATAGTTGGCGTTGAGGTGGTGGGGATTGAAATTGTTCCAAAAATCCTCGTAGAACAGAATTGCGTGGGGTTCGTTGAACAGGGCATCAAACGTGACGCTGAGCGCGCCGCTCGTCTGGGTGGTCTCTACCAGCCGGCGCGCCAGGAACTGGGTAGGTTGCTCGCACGTGCCTTTATAGACAGCCAGATAGTGCGCGATGCTCTGACCCCATCCCGCGCGAGACAGCGTGGCATTGAACTGTACATCACCTCCGCCCCCACGGCTCAACGTCACCGTGCCGGTGAAGGGTGTCCCGACGCGGAAGCGCGGGTCGGTGTACTCGCGCAGTGTCAGGTCCATAGACGGGTTGGCCGTGACCAGTTGGCTGGGCGAATCGGGGATTTGAATCTCCAGCATCGGCACCAGGCGCACGTCGCCGTAGGCATCCTGCGGGCGCTCCGAATCGGGGTTGACATCCAGGAACGTTTTGCTGTCCCGATCCTGCATCTGACCATCCTCATCGCGCGGCCAGTCGCGCGTGCTGAGCGCGTACCACAGGTGGTCGGGATTGGTCGGGCGCAGTTGATACTCCACGTAGAGGTACTTGCCGGTGTTAAAGTTGTTCACGCTGAATTCTAGCGGGTTGGTCTGCGAAAAGACCGTCGTCTGACGCGTAAACGGCGAAAGGTCGTAGCGGTCGGGGACGCCATCACCGTCGTTGTCGTTGTCGTAAAGGTCGGGCGTGCCGTTGCCGTCGGTATCCTGGTTCCACTCCAGGCTATCGGAAATGCCGTCGTTGTTCGTATCGGTCGCGAGCGGGTCGCCGTACCACATCCGACCGTTGTAGGAAAAGCCGGCCACTTCGGCAAAATCGGAGACGCCGTCAGCGTCGGAGTCGATGCCGTCGGGGATGCCGTCGTTGTCGCGGTCCGTGATGATGGAGAGCGTGCCCAGGCGTTCCTCCTCGGCGTTGGTCAGGCCATCGCCGTCGTCGTCAGCGTCGGGGTTATCGAGCGATTGCGCCATGCCCTGGTGTTCGGCGGAGAACGAGAGAGAGGCGGAGAGCGGGAGAGCGGGAGTGGGGGAGAACGGGAGAGGGGCGGAGCGGGCGGCTTCTAAGGGTGAGATGCCGGCGATGGCCAACTTACCGGCGGCGGAGGGTTCGGATAGCGCCTTTTGCAATTCGTTGAAGGCCTCGGCGCGGGCTTCTTGGGCTTGCTGTTGGGCCTGGGCAGCCTGGCGGCGTTCGGCGGCAGCCACCACCCGGTCGGATTGCAGCAAGGGAACAACGACGATAAGCGCCGCCATCAGCGCATTCACCACGGCGCGGACGCGGCGCGAGCGCCCGCCGCGCGCCACGATCACCATCCACAGGCCGGCCAGCGCAGCCGACACCGCCGATATCCCCACCTGTGGTAGGGGTGAATCACCGATTTGCCCCCACGTGGGCAAGCGGGATACGCCCAGCACCCGCGTTAGGGGCGAATCGGCCAGGTGCACATCGCTGAAATCCACCTGGGCGGTCAGACGGACATGTTCGGTCGGACCGGGCAGCGTGAGGTTGAGCACGTTGCGCGCCGGCAAGCCCTGCCCATCTACCCACAGTTCGCCGTCGCCGCTCATGCCGCGCAATTCGGCGGGCAGTTGCACCTCCGCTCCGGGAAGCAATTCGCCGCGCGCGGTCATCGCGGCAACAGTCCATTCCTGCATCGCGCGGGCCAGGCGCGGGCCGTCCAGGCGGTAACGGTAGGAGCGCAGCGACGCTGCGTCCCCACGATCGGTTGCATCCCCGATTTGAATCGCGTCCTGCGCGGCATCCAGGAAGGCCAGCCAGTCGCCGTTGGGGGCGAAGGTGGCGCTGAAATCGTTCATCTCCTGCCACTCATCGCCGACGCGCACCCAGGTGCGACCGTTTTCGATGCGCAGGTCTATCTTGCCCTGACCAGTGAGCACATCGCCGCCCTGCACCCAGATGCTGGCCTCCATCCGTTGCTCGGTGGGCCAGGCCTGGCCAGAGAAGTAGAAACGTTGCCGGCTACCGCTCTGTCCCAGCGTGGTCACGCTGGGAGTGGGAAAGCGTTCCTGGTCCAGCGTGGCGGAGAAGCGGTAAAAGACTACGTTGTCCCACTGGCGTTGGGCGTCCGTCACCGCCCGTTGGGCTGGCGTGGATGCCGTCACGCTCATCCACAGCGCGGCCAGGAGCGCGGCGGCGAGCAGAATGGGCAGGGATAATTTCTTGAGCATTGCTACCTCCAAAAATGAAACGTGAAGTGTGAGGAGTAATTTTACGTTTCACGTTTTCCGTCCGAATCCTCACCCTCTGGCGTCTGTGCCTCCAGGAAGGCGATCAGGTCAGACATATTGTCAAACGCCATATGTTGCGCCACTCGGACAACCGCTCTCTTGCAGCACGCTGTAAGAGATGCTCGGTGTGCTGTCAACGTTATAGATGCCTGGGCCGTTCGTGGCGGTGTTGCCCCAGAGAATGACGTTGATCAGGGTCGGGCTGCCGCTGGCGTCGTCCATCCCGCCGCAGGGGCTTTCTGGTTTATTCTTCGATTATCTCTTCCAGTTCCGGAAGACCCAG
>JAIOAS010000380.1 GCA_019873725.1 Chloroflexota bacterium
CTCGTCTCGCAGGGCACGGACCGGCGCAACTGTGTCTTCTACAAATCGTTACCCGACGGTGAATTTGTGGAGTTGATCCCTACATTCGACGCCCGCTTCAACTTCATCGGCAACACCGGCTCCGAATTTTACTTCCTCACCGATTGGCACGCTCCGCGCGGGCAAGTGCTCGTTGTCGATATCGAACAGCCGCAGCGGCAAAACTGGCGGACGCTCATCCCTGAAGCCGCCGACACGCTCGAAGACGTGACGCTGGCGCACGGCGAGTTTGTGGCGCGCTATCTGCACGACGCGCATCACCAATTGCTGCGTTTTGGATTGGACGGCGCGCCGCGCGGCGAGATTGAACTGCCGGGGTTGGGATCGCTGCTCGAAGTCCACGGTCGCCGCGAGGATGCGGAGCTATTCTATACGTTTCATTCCTTCCTCTACCCGCCGACAGTTTACCGCTACGATTTCGAGCGCGCCGCGAGTGAAGTGCTGGCGGCGCCGGCTCTCGACTTCGATGCGGCGGCTTACGAGACGGAACAGGTCTTCGTCACCAGCAAGGATGGGACGCAAGTTCCGATGTTCCTCGTGCATCGCCGCGACTGGTGTAAGGACGGTCAAAATCCCACCTTGCTCTACGGCTATGGCGGGTTCAATATCGCCCAGCCGCCGGTCTTTATGGTGTGGCGGCTGGTGTGGCTGGAGATGGGCGGCGTGCTGGCGGTCGGCAACATCCGTGGCGGCGGGGAGTACGGCGAGGCGTGGCATGAAGCGGGTACGGTCCACCAGAAGCAGAACGTTTTCGATGATTTCATCGCTTGCGCCGAGTATCTGATCGCGGAAAAGATTACCTCTCCGCCCAGGCTCGTCATCGAAGGGCGCTCTAACGGCGGCCTGCTCGTGGGGGCGTGCCTTACCCAGCGGCCTGACCTTTTCGGCGCGGCGCTGCCCACGGTGGGGGTGATGGACATGCTGCGCTTCCACAAGTTCACCATCGGCTGGGCATGGGTGAGCGACTACGGCTGCGCTGACGATCCTGAGCAGTTTCGCACGCTCTATGCCTATTCACCGCTGCACAATGCGAAACCCGCCGTTTACCCGCCGACGCTCATCCTCACCGGCGACCACGATGATCGGGTGATGCCTGCACACTCGTACAAGTTCGCGGCGGCGCTTCAGGCCGCGCAGCAAGGTGACGCGCCAATCCTCATCCGCATCCAGACGCGCGCCGGACACGGGCCGGGGAAGCCCACTGCCGTCCTCATCGCCGAGCGCGCCGACATGTGGGCTTTCGTGGCGCAGGCGTTGAACATGACAGCTTTATCTGCTGAATCTGCTGACTAAAAATAAGAAGGCATGGTGAAAAAACGGGTCTACATCGTTTACACCGGCGGGACAATCGGGATGCAGCCGACGGCGGAGGGGTATGCGCCGGCGCCGGGGTACCTCGCGGCGCAACTGGCGGCGATGCCGGAACTGCGTGATGCTGCCATGCCCGACTACACCATCCACGAGTACGATCCGCTGCTGGATTCATCCAACATGACGCCCGCCGACTGGCTCAAAATCGCGCGGGACATCGCCGCGCACTATGCCGATTACGACGGCTTCGTCGTCCTGCACGGGACGGATACGATGGCCTACACCGCGTCGGCGCTGCCGTTTATGCTGCAAGGGTTAGCGAAACCGGTGATCCTCACGGGGTCGCAACTGCCGCTGTGGGAGGTGCGCAACGACGCGCGCGAAAACCTCATCACCGTAATGCAGATCGCGGCGAATTACGCCATTCCCGAAGTCTGCCTGTATTTTGGCGATAAGCTACTGCGCGGCTGCCGCGCCGTCAAGGTCAATGCCGTCGGCTTCGACGCCTTCGACTCGCCCAATTATCCGCCGCTGGGAACGGTGGGCATTCACATCGACGTGCATTGGGAGCACATCCTGCCGCCGCCGGCCCCGGGCCTACTTGGCGTTCAGCCTATCGGCGCAGCGCATGTGGGGACGCTGCGGCTTTTTCCGGGGATGACCGCGGACTTCATCACCAACGTGCTGCGCCCGCCGCTGCAAGGGCTGGTGCTGGAAACTTACGGCGTGGGGAACGGCCCGGTCAACAACCGCGCGTTTATGGCGGCGTTGGAAGACGCCATCGCGCGCGGCGTTGTGATTGTGGATTGCACGCAATGCCTCAAGGGGACGGTGGACCTGGAAGGCTACGCGACCGGTTCGGCGTTGGCCCGGATCGGTGTGGTGAGCGGCTACGATATGACCGTGGAAGCGGCGCTGGCGAAGCTGTTTTACCTGTTCAGCCGGGAAAGCGATGTCTCCATCATCAAGCAGCAGATGCAGGTGGATTTGCGCGGGGAACTGACAAGGTAAACAATTCTATGAATCGTGATTATTACGATGTGGTTAATTCGAGGGCGTCAGACCTGACAGGTCTTCCGAGACCTGTCAGGTCTGGTACGAGCCTGTTTATTGTTGCGTTGCTCCTTGTAGCCTTCACGCTGCGCGTGTGGAACCTCGGCGGGCCGAGCTTGTGGTACGACGAGGCGTATCTGTGGTGGGTGACCCGGTTGCCGTTGGGCGAGATGCTGTCGCTGAGCATGCGCGAGCTGATCCCGCCGCTGTCCTATCTGCTGCTGCGCGCCTGGCAGCCACTCGCCGGGACGAGTGAGTTTGCGCTGCGCTTCTCCTCTGTCCTCTGGGGGTTGCTTACCCTGGCTGCGCTGGCTCGCATCGCCTACCGTCTCACCGGGCAGCGCGTCGCTGCGACCTGGGCGCTCTTGCTCGGCGCGCTTGCCACGCCGCTGCTCTGGGCGGCGCGGGAGACGCGCATGTACGGCCCGTTCATCGCCTGGACGTCGTTTGCCGGCATGGCATTGATCGAGACGTTGTATGTCACAACGCCGCGTGTCCGCCGTCGCTGGGCCTGGGTGTGGGGCGGCGCGTTGTTCGGCGCGCTCGCCACGCTCACGCTCTCTGCCTTCTGGCTTGCCGGGCAGGGATTGTTCGCGCTCGTCGTGCTGCTGCGCCGTCCGAGGCCTGCCGTGCGCGCCTGGATACGGGATATGCTCTGGCCTACGCTCGCGGCCGGCGCGTTGTTTGTCCCGTGGGGGATTGGCGCGTTGGGTTCGCTGGACGTCAATGCGACTTATTGGGCCGGGCATCTGCCCGTCGCCGAATTTCTGCGCATCACTATAGTCGGGATGACGGTCTCCGATTATTGGCCGGTTGCTTCGCAGATGGTAATGGGTGGCCTCCTTATGCTGGCGACGTTCCCGGTGTTGCTTTTGGCTTGTCGGCGTCCTTATGCGGGGTTGTATCCTCTGTTGTATGTGCTTCCCGTGGGCGCGATGGCGCTGATTTTCCGCGATC
>JAIOAS010000381.1 GCA_019873725.1 Chloroflexota bacterium
CTGCACGACCAGCGTGTCCACGTCAAAAAGCCGATAGCGTGCCACGGCAATCGCGATGGAGATCGGCATTGCCACCAGGAAGAAGGCGGTGATTTCGATAGTCAGGAAGGCACGGCCCCACAGCAATTCCGGCAATCCGGTGAAGAGCAGGTACGGCAGGATGCTGATCGCCGCGCCCCAGGCAATCCAACGAATCTGGCCGACCACCGTGGGTTTTCGCACGGTGATTGCCGTGTGGATGATACTCACCATGCCTCCTATCAGCATCGCCAATCCCAGCCACGCCGACACCTGCGAAGCCCGCAGCCACACGCGCAAGGGGCCGGATTCCAAAGCCAGCCCACAGATCAAGGAGACGACCGGATTGACAAAGTGAAACCAGGGCAAGAATTTCGCCAAAGTGCGCGAGGGGATTTTGTTAACCGGGAAAATGAGTAAGAAATGATGTACGGCACTGAAAAGAAACGCGCGCGCTAAGAACTTCAACACACTCTCAACAATGAATAACCCAGGGATGACCAAAGTCATCACCTGAAAATGTAACATGAGGATGAGCGCCAGACACAGGGCGCTCACAAAAAGAAGCCGGGATGCCTCTTCTTCGGGATGGCGGAGCAGCATATAGCACCCTACAACCAGGACGGTGGCCACCATCGCATAGACGCCAAAGCGCGCCAACGGCAGCCGTTCAACGGGAAAAGCGCGCAGGGTGACCGGCACATCAAGCCGCGTTTGCCCGCGCTGCACCGCATAGACAACGGTTTGGCCTACCCGCCACTGCGGTCCCGGCGCGCCCTCCCAGGCGCGTTCTCCCCATTCGGCAATGGTCAGACCGTCTATGGCGAGGATTTCATCTCCAACGGCGAGGGTGCGCTCCTGAGGATCGAGATCGGTAGCCACGCGCAAACCCGACGCGAGGTACTCTGTCAACAAAACACCGTCCGAGGGCAAGCGCGCCTGGATCCACAGCGAAAGCGCCACGTAACTCAGGCTGAACACCCCCACAAGTAACAAAATCAAGGGAACGGAGTGTTTTCGCAAATTGCGGAACGATGTATAAAGCGTCATCAACGCGCCCCGTCAGGCAGACAATCGCAGTCCTAAAACCTCAGCAGCTCTCTCGAGAATATAATCGGGGTCAAAGGGTTTGGTCACGTACTCGTTTGCGCCGACGGCAAGCCCCTTTTCCTTATCGATGGCCTGTCCCTTGGCGGTCAGGAGCATAATGTAAGCCCGACTATCGACCTCCTTGATGCGCCGGCAAACTTCGTAACCGTTCAGCTTTGGCATCATCACATCCAAAAAGATCAGATCGGGATGACGACGCAGCGCAATCTCCACCCCTTCTTCGCCGTCTGCAGCCACCAATAAGTCCACACCCAAATCTTCCAGATCTTCCAATGTCTGTTTCAATAAGACCCGTATAAATGCTTCATCATCCACGATGAGTATTTGCTTGTTCTCGCCCATACCATCCTCCTGCAGATCATTGCACTACAAACAATGTATCACCCTCGCGCGATTCTGTCAACAAGGGACAACTGAACAAACAGGGCTTTATCATTCTCGTCACAGTTCCCTATTTTTGCTTCGCGCGGATCGCCAGATCCGCGTCTTATGAGCTTAAAACGGGGAACTGGCGTTCCCCTCGGAGCAAGCATGATAAGACCCTGACCGAACAAACGAAAAGAGGGTGTTTTGCACTGCGGCATCCATCCACAGGCAAAACACCCCCGATTCCTGTCTACCGTCTACTTTACAGCCCCGCGGCCTTACGCAACGCCTCGGCTTTGTCGGTCTTCTCCCACGGGGCATCGATATCCGTGCGACCAAAGTGCCCGTAGGCTGCCGTCGCCTGGTAGATGGGACGGCGCAAGTTCAGATCGCGGATGATCGCCGCCGGTCGCAGGTCGAAATGCGCATGGATCAGGTCGATGATCTTGTCATCGGCAATCTTGCCGGTGCCAAAGGTCTCCACCGCCAACGAAAGAGGCCGCGCCACGCCAATGGCATAGGAGACTTGCAGCTCCAGCCGGTCGGCGATGCCCGCCGCCACCAGGTTCTTGGCGATGTACCGCGCCATATACGACGCCGAGCGATCCACCTTCGTCGGATCCTTGCCGGAGAACGCACCGCCGCCGTGACGGGCCACACCGCCGTAGGTATCGACGATGATCTTGCGCCCGGTCAGCCCTGAGTCGCCGGCCGGCCCGCCGATAACAAACCGCCCGGTGGGGTTGACGTAAATCCGCGTGGCGTCGTCGAGCAATTCGGCGGGCACAACGTGCTTGATCACGTACTCGATCACGTCGGCGCGAATCTGCTCTTGGGTCACTTCCGGCGCATGCTGCGTGCTCACGACGATGGTGTCCACCCGCTTCGGCTTGCCGTAAGCGTATTCCACCGTCACCTGGCTCTTGCCGTCGGGGCGCAGGTAGAGCAGCGTACCATCCTTGCGCACTTCGGCCAGGCGCTTGCACAGCTTGTGCGCCAGCGAGATGGTTAGCGGCATTAACTCCGGCGTCTCGTTGCAGGCAAAACCGATCATCATCCCCTGATCCCCGGCGCCAATTGCCTCGATTTCCGCATCGCTCATCTCCCCGGTCTTAGCCTCGAGCGCCTTGTCGACGCCCAGCGCGATGTCGGCGGACTGCTCCTTGATGCTGACGATCACACCGCAGGTCTCACCATCGAACCCGTACTTGGCGCGGTTGTAACCGATGCCCGTGACCACGTTGCGCGCCAACTGCGCAATGTCCACGTAGGTGCTGGTGGTGATCTCCCCGGCGACCAGGATCAATCCGGTCGTCGTCGAGACCTCGCAGGCTACGCGGGCGTCGGGATCATCGGCAATGATCGCGTCCAAGACCGCATCGGAGATCTGATCGCACATCTTGTCAGGATGGCCCTCCGTCACCGACTCCGACGTGAAGTAGAACTTGGGTGACTGCATAAACGTTGTTGTCATTGAAATAAACCTCCTCATTAAAATTCTCGTGTTTAGACAAAAACTAGGGCGGCTCTGCACTTGAGCAAAACCGCCCTCTGGTAGATAATGGAGGTTATGAACCAACCAACATCTACCAGAGAACACATTAACAGACTAATCGAATTTCGTCAAGCCATTTATGCGGAAGGGTTTCTGGCACGGCGGGATGCCTTGTTTGAGGTGCTGGATGCGTTGCTGGCTACGGGCGCGCCGGCTTCGTTCGCTATGTTAAGCCAGAGTGAACGCTTTCAGCGGCGTTGGCCGAGTTTGTACGCGGCAGTGGAAGATGGGCGCATCGCCAGTGCATGGTTGCGCCGTTTCCTGATCCAGCAGGTGCCGCAACGCGGTGTGTGCATCTTTCCGT
>JAIOAS010000382.1 GCA_019873725.1 Chloroflexota bacterium
CCGCGCGAGGAGATCACGTGCGCCGTCGGAATCGTCTCCGGCAAGGTGGCGATGATGGGGTTCATCGCGGCGCAGCAGCCCCCCTGATCCGCCCCCACGACTTCTCCGGCCAACAGGGGCACGGCTTCGGCCTCAAGGCCCAGGTCGGTCAGCATGTCGTTGTAGATCTTTTTGACGTAGGCCGGCCATTGGCGGTCGCCGGTGTTGGTTTCGCCCTGGTGCAGCAGGATGCCCTTGATGACGCCGCGCTGTTGCGCCAGTTTCGCCAGGTTGATCAGGTGTTGGTAGGGATTTCCCCCATAAGCCGTGATTTTATTGGTAAACCAGGCATCGGTGTAGGTGTCATCGTAATCCTGATAGAGGTCCTTATCGAATAACCGGATATCGCAGCCGCCCACCGCCACGTTGATCACGCCGATTTTGATGTCGTCGGGCAGGTTTTCGACCATAGTTCTGCCGAAGTAGTCGGCCGGCGAAAGTCCCGACCAGCATTGGCTGAGCGGCGGCACGGCCGGATACCATGTGTTTTTGTTTCTTCTGAGATTGGGACAATTCAGCGATTGCAAGACCTGAAAGCGCGGCTCCACCGTGCGGTCTTGCGGCTCGATGGCGGCGGCGCCTTCCATGTTCGATTGTCCAAAACACAGGAAAATGTAGAAATTCGGGTCGAATGTCGTATCGGTGATGGCTTTTGATGCTTGCATAGTCTCTCCGGTTGGCGTTGTATTTTGAGGGGTGGCCGTTGGCGCCGGCGTCACGGTCACGGTGCTTGTCGCCGTAGCCGTCTTTTCCTCCCGTGGAGGGCCGGGTTCGGTGGTAGCCGTGGCCTCCGGGGTGGCGGTCTCAGTGGGTTGAGACGGTACGGTATCACATGAGATCAATACGATACCCAGGACAAGCAATGGTAGTAGAAACCTGGCTCTTTTCTTCATGACACCTCACAGGGGTGTTTCTCCCGCTTTTCGCTGTGGCCGGTCTCCTGACCGAGCCACTGTGGAAAAAAACCGCGAATTGCGCGAATCCACGCGGATTTGTTAAAAATCGGCGAAGATTCGCGTGATTCGCGGTTAGCATCTCTGTCAGCCGATAAACCACGAATCGACACGAATCTTCACGAATGGAATTCAACATTCGTGGGAATTCGTGAAGATTCGTGGTAGAGTCTCCCTTATCCCACCGCGTCGAACGTCGGTTTGAGCGCGGGATACAGGCCGCGGTAGAGCGGGTAGAGGTCGTTGTAGACCTTGACCTGCGCCGGCTGTGGGGCCGTGGCGCTCACCACCTTGATCGTCGCCCGGCAGGCCTCCGGCACGGTCTTCCACACGCCCGCGCCGACTGCCGCCAGCAGCGCCGCGCCGAACGCGCCGCCCTCGGTGGTGTTCACCGTCACCAGCTCGCTGCCGATGACGTCCGCCAGAATCTGCCGCCACAGCGGACTCTTCGCCCCGCCGCCGGAGACGCGGATCTGCTTGATCTCGCCCAGGCCTGCGCCCTTCACCAGCTCCATGCTGTCGCGCAGCCCAAAAGCGACGCCCTCCAGCACCGCGCGCGTCAGATGTGGGAGCGCGTGCCGCAGCGTCAGGCCGATGAAGCCCGCGCGCGCCAGCGGATCGGGGTAGGGGGTGCGCTCGCCGGTGAGGTACGGCAGGAAGAAGAGGCCCTCCGCGCCTGCCGGGATGTCCGCCGCCGGGGCGAGCAGGTCGTCGAAGCTGACGCCGGGCGCGAGCGTGTCGCGGTGCCATTGCAGGCTGCCCGCCGCCGAGAGCATCACGCCCATCAGGTGCCACGCGCCGGGAACGGCGTGGCAGAAGGCGTGCAGCAGCCCGTCCTTTTCGATGTACGGCGCATCCGTGGAGGCGAACACCACGCCCGACGTGCCGAGCACCAGTCCCACGATGCCCACTTCAACTGCGCCGACGCCCACCGCGCCCGCCGCCTGGTCGCCGCCGCCGCCCACTACGGGCGTGCCGGCCTTGAGGCCGGTGAGCGCCGCTGCTTCCGCGCTGATCACGCCGGTCACTTCCGGGCCTTCGTACGTCTTGGGCAGCCATTCGCGGGGAATTTCCAGCTTTTCCAGCACCTCCGGCGACCAATCGCGGGCTTTCACGTCGAACAGAATCGTGCCCGCGCTGTCGGCTTTATCGGCGGCGTAGTCACCAGTGAGCTTGTAGCGCACGTAGTCCTTGGGCAGCAGGATGTGCGCGCCCCGGGCATAAATCTCCGGCTCGTTTTCGCGCACCCACAGAATCTTGGGCGCGGTGAAGCCGGTGAGCGCGTCGTTGCCGGTGATCTGGATGAAGCGCGCCTTGCCCACGCGCGCGCGGATTTCATCGCACTGCGCGCCGGTGCGCTGGTCGTTCCAGAGGATGGCGGGGCGCAGCACATTGCCGTCCTTGTCGAGCAGTGTGAGGCCGTGCATCTGCCCGGTGAGGCCGATGGCGGTCACGTCGTCGCCGGTGGCGTCCGCCTGCTGGAGCGCCTGCCGGATGCTCTTGACGATGCCGTTCCACCAGTCGTGGGGGTCCTGCTCGGACCACAGCGGCTTGGGGGTGGAGAGCGGCAGGGCGGTCGTGGCAGTCGTCACGACGGCGCCGGTCGCATCCATGAGCAGCGCTTTCGCGCCTGTGGTGGAAATGTCGATGCCGAGAAACAGATTTTTGGTCATGATGCCTCCTTGTTCTGAACTATGATTCACGTTTTGTCTGGTAATCGGATTCGGATTCTATGCGGATATGCGGTCACTATCGCGCCGGAGAGCAAGGCGTCGCCATGCTGCCTTAAGATGCGCAGAAAGACCGTGGCTTGTTGCCACACGGCAATGTTGACGAGGCGTACAATGCCTGAATGGGGGATACGATAAACAATATCTTCACCTAACAGCTCCGGCGAGTACCGGTTCAACGTATTCGTGACTGACGAGACGGTGCGCATAAACCAGACAGGCCTGAATATCCTCTGGTTGCAGCCAGGCATAGCCCTCAAGAATCACGTCGGGCGTGTCACCGGCGGCCAACATCCCCAAGATGTGCTCAACCGCTAATCTGCGTCCACGGATAATGGGCTTACCGCCGAAGATTTTCGGGTTTATGGTGATACGTTTTAGCAACTGTTCTTCTTTCATAGCTTTATTTTAGCCGAAATTTGAATTTCTTGCATCGCTATTTCACCACACTAATCTAAACAAATGCCGCAGCCGGTAGTTTGAAGCGCGTGCTCAACGCTCTGATTTGGCGCAGGTTTAAGGCACGCTTGCCGCTCAGGATTTCGGAGACAACGCCTTGGCTGCCTAGCTCCGGCAAATCTTTCTGTTTCAGATTGTGTTCTTCCATTAAGAGCTTCAGCACAGCAATA
>JAIOAS010000383.1 GCA_019873725.1 Chloroflexota bacterium
AAAATAATCAGCAGATTAAGCAGATTGAGCAGATTAAGTGTAGTGGTCAAAGACATATTGCACCGCAGAGAGCGCAAAGCTCGCAGAGATTTATAGAATTTCTCCGCGCTCTCAGCGAACTCTGCGGCAAAAAAAGCCGTCCGGCAAGTTCAAACTCTCGTTGACCAGTACAATTGAGCAGATTAAGAGAAAGAAAATCTGCTTAATCTGCTCAATCTGCTGACAAAAAGCTACTTCTTCCCCGCCAACTGCGCCGCAAACGAGACGCCCTTCTGCTCCTCGCTGCGGTCGGTGGCCGGTGGCGGTTCGGGCGAGAGCGCCGAGATTTCCGCGCGCAGTTCGGGCGTCATCACGATGTCGGCGGCGGCCAGCGAATCCTCAAGCTGCGTCACGTTGCGCGCGCCGATGATCGGGGCGGTGACGGCGGGGTGGCTCCCTACCCAGGCGACGGCCAGCGCCACCGGGTTGTAGCCCCGCTCCTGCGCGAAAGCCGTGAAATTCTCCGCCACCTGGTAAACCCATTCGTCGCCATAGCGCGCTTTATACATCGTGTTCTCAATCAAACGCCCGGATTCCGGCCTGCGCCCGACGCCGTACTTACCGGTGAGCAAACCGCCGCCAAGCGGGCTGTAGGGGATCACGCCCAGGCCCTCGGAGAGCGCCAGCGGCAGGATTTCGACCTCGGCCTGGCGCTTGACCAGGTTGTACATCGGCTGCAGGCAGGCAAACGGCGCCCACCCGTGCCGCGCCGAAATACCAAGCGCCTTGGCGATCTGCCACGCGGCGTAGTTGCTCGCCGCCGGGTAGAGGATCTTGCCCTGCTCGACCATGTCATCCAGCGCGCGCAGCGTCTCTTCGAGGGGCGTGTCGGCGTCGAAGTGGTGCATAAAGTACACGTCAATGTAGTCCGTCTTGAGGCGTCTGAGGCTGTCCTCGACGGCGCGCATCAAATGTTTGCGGGAAGAGCCGCGTGCGTTCACGTCGTCGCCCATCGGGAAATGCGCCTTGCTGGTGATGACGACCTCGTCGCGGCAGTCTGCAATCAGGCCGCCCAGGATTTCTTCGGCGCGCCCGCGTTGGTAGACGTTGGCGCAATCGAAGAAATTGATGCCGACCTCGCGGCAACGGTTGAACATCGCCGCGGACATCGCTTCGTCCGCCGGATTGCCGAACGACATCGTACCGAAGCACAATTCAGATACTCTCACACCGGTACTGCCTAAAAGTTTGTATTTCATCTTAACCTCCTTGGAAAATAGTCGCATAGTCGTTAGTCGTGTAGTCGCACAGTGGGAACGCCATTTTCGTGCTGTACGGAGTGCGTTGGCGCCGACGTCTCCTAAAAAAAATGGCAATAGCGCAAAAGTCGCCCTGTCAAAGCCGTCAACATGCGTGTTTTGAGCATACTACAGGGTTAGTTTTGCGATACTGCAAAAAATGGCAAATGGTTGCCCCCACAAAACCACCCAACAGGCTGCGCTGTACCTGCGGGCTGTAACCGTAGGACGTCAAGGGGACGTGGCTGTTGGGCGGCTGTTGGCTAAACAGGTTGCAGTTGTTCGAGTGTCAGTTTTGTCATGTGCAAACCAAGCGCATTGAACTTCGGTTCTGCCTTTTGCCGGAGTTCGGCTTCGAGTTGTCCTTTCAACGCCAGGATTTGGCTTTTGTGGGATACCGTGATATTTTCGACCACTTCGCCAAAAGCAGTAGTCAAGACAGAACGCGTCCTCTCGATTTCGGCAGGAGTGGCAATGGATTGTTCCACTATTTCGGGATTCGTTACGCTGAGCGAAAATTTACCGGCGCCGCGCACTGTGACCGGCATACCGGCTATCAACGTCAGCGCACTCGGATGAAACCACAGCAAATCTTCGAATGTTTGACCCAAAGTGTAGATACTCATTTCGATCTCCTTTCGATAAAAACTACAATGATGATGGCCGCCTCTTGTGAGGCAAACCGCCAGTATGACCCACCGAAAGGTTCAGCGTCTATGGGGTATTCCGCCAGAATCCGCTCTACCCCAACTTGTTGCTCCGGGTGCTGAGGTTCTTCTGCGCCGCCCCTTCCTGGAATGGATAGACCAATGGCATGTTTTTCCCAGGGGATGAGAAATTCCAAAGCCCTGATTGAGTATACAAGACAATCGCGCAGAGAGCAAACGCAAACCTGCCCCCTTGCCTCCTGCCCCTTGCTTCACCAAACAATGGGCGTGGAACCGTGAGCGACGAGGTAAGCGTTGGCCTGCGAGAAGTGCCCGCAGCCAAGAAAGCCTTGATGGGCCGAGAGCGGCGAGGGATGTGGCGCTTCGAGGATGAGATGGCGCGCCGCGTCAATGAGGGGTTTCTTGGATTGCGCGTGGTTGCCCCACAACATAAAGACCAGATGCTCACGGCTCGCGCTCAACTGCGCGATGATTCGGTCGGTGAGCGCGTGCCAGCCCAGGGCTTTGTGCGAAGCGGCTTTGTGCGCTTTCACCGTGAGCGCAGCGTTCAACAGCAGCACGCCCTGCTTCGCCCAGCGCGTCAAATCGGTGGAGAAGGCGCGCGGTTCCCCATTGTAGATATCACGCTGCACTTCCTTGAAGATATTGCGCAGCGACGGCGGCGCTTTCACGCCCTCCGGCACGGAGAACGCCATCCCATCCGCCTGACCGGGGCCGTGGTATGGATCCTGGCCTAAGATGACGACGCGCACGGCGTCGAAAGGCGTGACCTGCAGCGCATAGAAAACCCGCTCCGGCGGGGGATAGATCGTGTCTATCCGCCGCAACGCATCGACCAGGGCTGCGAGAGAGCGGTGATAGCCCGCCGCCATCAACGGCACATGCGTTTCCCATGTCTCCAAAGATAAGAAGTCTGTCACTATCCAGTCCTCCTCTTCTTGATTACCATTGTGGTATCATAATGCAAGATGCAGGATGCAAGATGCAAGAAATTTAGCAAGACTAACGATGCGACTACAAGACTAACGACTATACGACCATTTTACACGAGGAGTTTGTATGATTGCACTTTCCGACAGAACCAAGCTGATCGCCCCTTCGATGACGTTCGCCATTGATGCGAAAGCCAAAGCGTTAGCCGAACAAGGCATTGATGTGTGCAACTTCGGCGTGGGCGAGCCGGATTTCGTCACGCCGGCCAATATCCGCGAGGCGGCCAAAGCCGCGCTCGATGCCGGGCAGACGAAGTACACGCAGACCGCCGGCCTGCCTCGCCTGCGCGTGCTCGTCGCCGAGAAACTCAACCGCGAGAACAATCTGCCGTATACGCCGGAGCAGGTGATGATCAGCACCGGCGGCAAACAGGCGTTGTACAATGTGATGCTGGCGATCCT
>JAIOAS010000384.1 GCA_019873725.1 Chloroflexota bacterium
CCGGAGATGCGTTCGACAGGGGAGGTGATGAGCTTTGGCGCGGGGTTCCCGGAGGCGTATGCCAAATCGCAGATTGCGGCAGGAAATCCGCTGCCCACGGCGGGCACGGTGCTGGCGAGCCTGACCGACGCCGACAAGCGCGAGGGCATCGCGTTGATCGGGCAGTTGTATGATATGGGCTTCGCCATCCTCGCCACGCGCGGCACGGCGCAGGCCTTGCAGGCGATGGGGATTCCTGCGGAGGTCGTCCACAAAGTCGGCGAGGGGCGGCCCGATTGCGTGGATGTGATCGCGCAGGGGCGGGTGCAGTTGGTGGTGAACACGCCGTCCGCCGCCCGCAGCGAAAAGCGCATCCTCGACGCGCCCTTGCCGGCGAGCGCGGCGGAGCGTGGTGTGCCGTTGCCGTGGCAGGGCGCGCGCACGGCGGGCTATCGCATCCGCGCGGCGGCACTGCAATACCACATCCCCTACATCACCACCCTTGTGGCGCTGCGCACGGCTGTCGCCGCGATCCGGTTTCTGCGGCATGGGACGCTGCCGGTGCGAGCGTTGGGGGCAGGGTCTTATCCTTCTTGCTCCGAGGGGAACGCCAGTTCCCCGTTTTAAGTTCATAAGACGCGGACCTGGCGATCCGCTCGAAGCAAAAATAGGGAACTGTGACGAGAATGATAAAGCGCTGGTTGGGGGTTGTGTGACACCACGGGCGGTGCTATAATGGTATTGAGAGCCTACTTCAGTCAGCAGATTGAGCAGATTCAGCAGATTTCTGGGCGATCAACAGAACATAATCTGCTAGATCGACTTGATCTGCTGACGTAAAACAAATGTCGTGGAGGGGACGATGGGACGGTTGACACTGCGATTACCGGATACGCTGCACCAACAGTTGGTGTCATTGGCGGAGGGAGAAGGCGTGTCGCTCAATCAGTTGATCGTCTATGCGTTGACGCGACACGTTACCTGGGCATCCTCGGCTCAGCAGCAAGAAGTGACGTATGCCGCGTTGCTCAAGAGCTTAGGAGAGGCGTCGCCTGATGAGGTTCGTGCAGTCCTGAATGAACGAAAGGCGGTTTATCCTGAACCGGTGCTGACGGCGGATGTCATTGAGCGACTGCATGAGCGGTTTTTAGAAGCCGAACAGACTGAGGAAGCCGAAACTGCATCGCGTGGGCATTTGACGGTGGGAGAATTCCGCGAGTCTGGCTTGATCGGCTTATGGAAAGACCGAACGGATATCGAAGATAGTGCTGTTTACGCGCGACAATTGCGGGAGCAAGTTCAACGACGTGGAGACATTTCCCCATGATTCTACTCGACAGTGACATTGTGATAGACTTGCTTCGGCAGTATCCACCCGCGGTGCAGTGGTTTGATCAACTTGATATCGGTGAGGAAGTTGTCGTTTCTGGCTATGTGGTGATGGAACTCATCCAGGGATGCCAGAATAAAACGGAGCAGGAACGGGTGCTGCGTGTTTTGGCGAGCTATGGAGTTATATGGCTGTCTCCCGGTCACTGTGCTTATGCGCTTGATCTCTTTGTGAAATATCGTCTGAGCCACAACATTGGTATGTTGGATGCGCTCGTCGGACAGACGGCGCTTATGCTGGATGAACCTTTGTATACGTTCAATCGTAAACATTATGATTTCATCCCTGGCTTGCGGACGGTCCAACCTTATGAAGTGAGGGTCAGATGTGAACCGAGACCCAGGTACGAGAAACAGTCTCACGTCTAAAATAGGAGATTTTAGCGGATTTGGACGGAGAATTGCTTTCACCGGACGAACTGTTTAACGAACGCGAGGTCGGGCTGGATGTGCTGCTTGCTCAATTGAGGTGAATCGAGGAGGTCCATGATGCACATCATTCAACAAGTACGGGCCAAACGCGAAGATATTTTGAAAATCGCTGCTCGCCATGGCGCGTATGATGTGCGGATTTTCGGTTCCGCCGTGCGAGGCGAAGCTGATGCCCAAAGTGATGTCGATTTCCTGGTTAACCTGGAAAGCGGGCGTAGTTTGCTGGATTTGGGCGCGCTGTTGATGGATTTACAGGATTTGTTAAACCGTGAAGTTGATGTCGTGACCGAAACCGGATTGCGTCCACGTATCCGTAAACGTGTATTGAGCGAGGCAGTGCCGATTTAAGAGACAACGTTGGTAGAGATGCCACATGCGAGACAAGTTGTTACAGAACTGAAGAAGATCGATACGAATTCAAGAGGGTGATGATGCTTACAATTCGAGGAAAATACCTTGATGGCAAAGTGGCGTTGATGGAAGACGTGCCATTCGCTGGTGAGGTTGACGTCTTAGTCACTTTCTTGACCGAGGAAGCCCCTATGTTATCACTGCCTACAAGTGAACAACAAGAGTTGGTGAGATATGCTTCTCAGCGTCGTTTGGCTTTAACCTCGCGTGAAATTGATGTTTTGCGGTTGCTGCACCGTGGCTTAACGAATGATGAGATAGCCGAAAGGCTTGATTTGGGTCATGGTACGGTGCGGAATTATGCCACAAGCATTTATCGAAAAATGAACGTGCGGAACCGTACTGAGGCGGTTAAATGTGCCGTTGACTTGGGCTTGATAGAGTCTTGATTGTGTTAGGAAGATGGCGATGAACGACCTTGAATTCCTCGAAAAACTCCTCTCTATCCCCAGCCCCTCCGGCGGCGAGGACATCTTCGCCGAGTATCTCGTCGCGCAGATGCGCAAGCTGGGCTTCGTGACACACCGCGACGAGGCGGGGAACGTCGTCGGCGTGGTAGGCAATCCCGATGCGGAGCGGCATATCGTGCTGCTGGGGCACATGGATACCGTGTCTGGCTTTATTCCCGTGCGCTGGGAGGGGAACAGGCTCTACGGGCGCGGCGCGGTGGATGCCAAAGGGCCGCTGGCGGCGTTCGTGCTGGCGACGGCGCAGGTCGCGCCGAAGCTGGCGGACGCGCGCATCACCGTCATCGGCGCGGTGGAGGAGGAATCGCATGGCTGGGGATCGCAATACCTGGCGCAGACGATGCCCGCGCCGACTTATGCCCTCATCGGCGAGCCGAGCGCATGGGACTGCATTACGCTCGGCTACAAGGGCCGCCTGCTGATGGAGTACAGCCTGGCGCAACCCGGCGGACACAGCGCGGGCGAATTCGCCGGGCCGGCGGAACACGCCGTCAACTTCTGGAACAGCCTGCGCCGCTTCGCCTATGCCTACAACCAGGAGGCGTTGCTACAAGGCAGAAAAGGGCGCTTCAACTCGCTTGATCCCGCGCTGCGTGACCTGCGCACCTATAGCGATGGACTGAACGATTACGTGGAGATGACCATTGTGGCGCG
>JAIOAS010000385.1 GCA_019873725.1 Chloroflexota bacterium
CCGGGCATCCGCGACAAGGATTACGTCATCGCGCAATATGACGGCGCAATCGCCTACATGGATGCCGCGATCCAAACGATCCTCACAGCAGTGGAGACGTTGGGCCTGCTCAATGACACTATCGTCGTCATCAACTCCGACCACGGCGAGACGCTCTACGACCACGACTGCTACTTCGATCACCACGGGCTGTACGACCAGACGCTGCACGTGCCGCTGATCCTGCACTATCCAGGCAAAGTGCCCGCCGGAAAGCGCGTGGGTGGCTACAACCGGCACCAGGACTTGGTCCCCACCCTGCTGGAACTGGCGGGCATCGAAAGCGATATTGCCTTCGACGGCAAGAGCCTGATGCGGCTGGTGGACGGTTCGGTGGCCTCTTACGATAGCGAATTCTACATTACAGAGTGCACGTGGATGCGCAAGCACGGCTGGCGCACGCCGGAATGGAAGCTCATTGTGGCGCTGGAGCCGGATTTCCATTTCAAGCCGGAAATCGAGTTGTATAACCTGGTCACCGACCCCGGCGAGAACCACAACGTTGCCGAGGCGGAGCCGGAGATCGTCGCCATGCTGCGCGCGCGCATGGATGCCTGGATCGCCAAACGAGAAGCCGAGACCGGCCTGCCCAACCCTATCCACCACCAGGGCGACTGGCACGGGCACGCGGGCGTCGGCGCGTTCACCAGTTCGCAGCAGGCATACAACACGCTGCACATCGGCGATCCCACGCAGGCGGCGAAGTTGCAGGCGGGGGAGAAGAAATAGAGATGGGTAACGGGTAATCGGCAATTGGAAGCTGGTTACCGGTCACAAAAGTTACAAAAGCAGGAGGAACAATGGCATACAATGCTCTGCCAACAACCATTCTGAATCAAGTGGCAAACTCGATGGTTGCAACACAACGCTATGCAACCCAGGAAGAGGCTTTGTGGCACTTAGCTTTGTCGGCGGTACGTAGCAAAACAGCTTACTATCGGCGGCGAATTCGAGGGCTAGAGCAAAAATACGGCATAGATTTCGATACCTTCACTGCACGTCTACAAAATCAGGCAACGCCATCGCAAGAGGATGATTGGTTAGCCTGGCGTTCGGCGCGCAGAATGTTGTCCGATTGGCAAAAGGCTTATCAGGACCTACGTAATGCACGCCCTGGTCAATAGCATACTCAAAATATTGCGCGGACATTCACTGGTCAAGAATGTCCGTCTTGTTAGCTATGACGAAACCCCCGCCGGTAAGCTGGAGGTGAAAATTCGTTGCCGTTTGGCTGACGATTATCAGTTCCAGATATGGTTGCACCACGAACCACAAGCCCTGGACTATGCCTATCAGCTATTCACCGATCAACCGCTATTGCGTTGGGACAACGCGCCCCATTATCCAAACATCACCACTGCACCACATCATTACCACGATGAAGACAACAAGGTCAGCGAATCTCAACTCATCGGGAATGTGCTGCAAGACCTGAACCTGGTGTTGTCTCAGATAAAAAAATGGCTGGACACCAAAGATGTTCTGACAGGATAAGCTGTTGCTGAAAAGCATCAAAACACAACTCAGGAGGATTTCTAGAATGACGCTCAACGTCGCTATCGTTGGATTGGGCAATATCGGGAACACACACGCGCGGGTATATCAACAGCGCAGTGACGTGAAGCTGGTCGCGGTGTGTGACATCATCAAGGAACGGGCGGATAAGGCGGCAGCGACCTACGGCTGCCCGGCGTTCTACTCGGTGCAGGCAATGCTGAAAAGCGGCATCAGGATTGACGCCGCCAGTATGTGCACCGCCGGGAAAGAAAACGGCGGCGATCACTATCAGCCCACCATGGAGCTGCTGGAGGCCGGCGTCCCCACCCTGGGCGAGAAGCCGATCTCCAACGAGATTGACAAGGCCGAGGAAATGGTCGCGCTGGCGAAGAAGAAGAACCTGCGCTACGGCATCAACCTCAACCATCGCTTCACACCCGCCGCGCGGCGGGCCAAAGAATGGGTCGAGGCCGGGCGCTTGGGCGAGATCAACATCATCAATATGACGATGTGGATCAACAACCCCAACGAGACCTCGCCGTGGTTCCACATCCGCGCGCTACACCCACACTCGCTGGACGTGATGCGCTACTTCGGCGGTGACGTGGAGAAGGTGCAGGCGTTCTTCAAGCGTGGCCCGCGCGCCGACGGCCCGGGTGGGCGGCGCGTCTGCTGGTCGAACGTGCAGGTGAACCTGCTCTTCAAGAACGGCATCATCGGTCACCTCACCGGCAGTTACGACGCGGGTGGCAGCTACGGGCTGGAAACGCTCGAAGTCGTCGGTTCGGAGGCGCGCTTCGTGCTGCTCGACGCCTGCGAGCATCTCACGTTCTACCCGCGCTTCAGCCGCCAGACCGAAACCTACGACTACCTCGGCGGGATGATGAGCTTTAGCGAGACGTTCGGCAGCCGCATCGGCGTGTGGGTGGAGCAGAACATCGCCCAGGTCAAGCCGGAAGAGATTGACGCTTCCGGCGCGGATGCGCTCTATGTCCAACGCATCATCGAAGCCATCATCCAATCCTGGGAAACCGGGCAGGTTGTTTCACTGTAAGGGGCAAGGGGCAAGAAGCAAGAAGCAAGAAGCAAGAGGCAAGAGGCAAGAACGGAAATCCTGCATCCTGCATCCTGCATCCTGTATCCTGCATCCTGCATCCTGCATCCTGTTTCCTTATCGAGGTATCTATGACCACCATCACCATCATCGGCCGGGGGCACTCCGGCACACGCGCAATGTCACACACCCTTTCGGCGAGCGGCGTCTTTATGGGCAAGCCGCTCAACGTCTCCGGCGACTTGCTGCCGCCGCAGACGATGTACGACGCCTGCCGTGTCTTCGCCCGCTATGTAGACTGGCAGGGCGATCTTTCGTGGAGTTGGGAACGGGCGCTGGCCGCCAAAATCCCGGATGAGTTCAAGTTCCTCATCCACACCTACCTGACCACGGTGCGGCTGCACAACGGCGAACACAAAGGTTGGAAAATCCCGGAGACGACGCTCGTTTTCCCGTGGATTATGCGGATGTTCCCGAACTACAAGTACATCTTCTGGATCCGCGATCCGCGCGACTGCATCATCGGGCAACACCTCACCGATGACCTGCGCGACTTCGGTATCGAGTACCCACCCACCGACGACGAACGACTGCGGCGCGCCATCTCGTGGAAGTATCAGTACGACCTGGTACAGGCCACACCCAAGCCCAAGTACTGGATCGAAGTGCGGCTGGAGGACTTCGTACT
>JAIOAS010000386.1 GCA_019873725.1 Chloroflexota bacterium
CCTCCCGACTGTCAGCGATGACAGCATCAGGCACCGTAACTTCACACCACAAATCACTGCGCGAAGGACGCACGTAGTCGATTTCCATCCGGCGGGCCAGTACGGTGTAGCCCTCCTGCTCAAATGCAGAGAGCATCGCCACGCCGCCGGCAATTTCCGCCAAGGCAAAAATTGCGCCGGCGTAGGCAATGTCAAGGTGATTCTTTATCTGTGGGCTGAAGGGCATGCGCAATCGTGCGCGCCCCGTTTCCACGGCATCAACTTCTAGGCCGATAAAACCGGCTAAAGGCACCTTTTCTTCGATCAATGACTGTACAGCAGCGACATCCATCTCGCACACCTCCAAACACAGATAGAATCACCACTTGCCAAATATACAACTTCGAGGCACAATACACCGAAACGGTGAACAGACAAGTTTCAGTAGATCTAATTTTGCCTGGTCTGGATCTGGCGATCCAGACCAGAACGGAGATCTGACGATCCCCTGGAAGCACTTTTAGACTAACGACTATCAGACTATCGACTATCATGGAGGACGAACGTGACACAACACTACACCATCGCCATCCTCGGCGGGACGGGCAACGAAGGCCCCGGCCTTGCCATGCGCTGGGCCAAAGCCGGGCACACCGTCATCATCGGTTCGCGGGAAGCGGAGAAAGCGCAGCGCGTTGCCGAGGAAATCAACGTGAAGCTAGGAAAGCCGCTTGTGACCGGCGCTGCCAATACCGACGCCGCATTCGCTTGTGAAGTCGCCGTACTGACCGTGCCCTACGCCGCGCAGAATGCCCTGCTGGAAACTCTCACCGGAGCATTGCAAGGCAAGACGTTAATCAACGTCAACGTGGCGCTCAAACCACCCAAGGTCGCCCAGGTCTACATCCCGCCGGAAGGCTCCGCCTCCGAGCAGGCGCAGGCACTTCTCGGTCCCGGTGTGGATGTCGTCGCGGCGTTCCAGAACGTCGGCGCGCATACGCTGGAAGACCCGGAGCAGCCCATCGACTGCGATGTGCTCGTCTGTGGCGACAAGAAAGCGGCCAAAGCCATCGCCATCCAGCTCGCGGAGGACCTCGGCACGCGCGGCATCGACGCCGGGCCGCTGGTCAACGCCAAAGTCGTCGAAGGGCTGACCTCCATCTTGATCGGCATCAACATCCGCTACAAAGTGCCGGGGTCGGGCATCCGCATCACCGGGCTGCCATGAGGCAAGAGGCAAGATGCAAGATGCGAAACCCGCAACTCTTATCTCTTAACTCGCACAATGACCAAACCGCAGATTGCGCTCTACGGTCTGCCTGACATTCCCCAGATCAAGGCCGGGGATGACGTAACCAAGGTAATCCTTGCCGCGCTCAGTCGGGCAGGTCTGACATTGACCGACGGCGACGTGGTGGTTGTCACACATAAAATCGTCTCCAAGGCCGAGGGCTGCGCCGTGAAACTGGCCGATGTGGAACCATCGCCGGAGGCGCAGGCGCTCGCCGCCGCCACCGATAAAGACCCGCGCCTGGTCGAGGTCATCTTGCGCGGATCGCGGGGCGTCGTGCGCCAGCGTGAGGGGACGCTCATTATGGAGACGCGCCACGGCTGGATTTGCGCCAACGCCGGCGTGGATCGCTCCAATGTGGCCGGCCCCGCAGGCGACATCGCGCTCACGCTGCCGGAAGACCCGGATGCCTCGGCGCAGCGCATCCGCGCCGGACTGATGGCAGCAACCGGCGCGGACGTCGCCGTCATCATCAGCGACACGCACGGGCGCGCCTGGCGGCTGGGGACGGTGAACGTCGCCATCGGCGTCGCCGGGATGCTGCCCATCGCCGATCTGCGCGGACAACCGGATATGTTTGGCTACACGTTGCGTGTCACCACCGTCGCCCGCGCCGACGAGTTAGCTGCTGCCGCGGGCCTCGTCACCGGGCAGGCGGCAGAAGGGCTACCCGTCGTCCTCATCCGCGGCGCCGACTACCCACGCGGCGATGGTCGCGCCACCGACATGCAGCGCCCGCCGGCTAAAGACTTGTTCAGATAAAAAGAATCAGCGAGTGGAAGAATATCACGCTCATTCGTACACACATTCACGATACGGTGATATGTCAAGGCTGTAGTGCGCCCCCAAAGTTGGACAGGTTAGAAAATGAACTATCATGTCAAACAACGGAGGGCAGAAATGACACGACGACGGACATTCACCGCGCAGTTCAAAGCGCAAGTGGTATTGGACATTCTGAGTGGGCAGAAGAGTGCTGCTGAAATCTGTCGCGACCATCAACTTAAACCCCAGGTCGTTTCGGGTTGGAAGACCGATTTTGTCACCCATGCAGCGCAGGTCTTCGCCCAAGCCGAGACGCGCAGCCAGGAACAGCAGCGCATAGCCGAACTGGAACGCTTGGTGGGCCGCCAAGCGTTGGAATTAGAAATCCTAAAAAAAGCTACGCCAGCTTGCGGTGAGCGTGGAAACCAAACGGGCGCTGGTACAACAACTGAGGGATGCGTATCCGGCGGGGTTGTTGTGCGCCACGTTGGAGTTGCCGCGCAGCACGCGTGTCAAACGAAAAGATAATGTTACCGAAGGGCCATCGTTCACCGGAATGAAAATGCTACCCAATAGCCTTCCTCCTTCCAAGTTCTTTAACATACGCTGTTAAGGTTGCTGGCCTGCAGCAAGGGTTTCAAAGACATTCTCAGTGTGCTCTGGCGTAGCACCAGGCAAAGTGAAAAGCTGATCCAGGGCGGTGTAGATATCCTGACGTAACTGTCGTGGATTGGTGATGTCGATCCGCAGTTGCAGTAACTGCTGTACCTCTGGGCTAACGGTTCCAGTGGCACACAGGCGTTGCCAGGGCGTCAAGGCAGAATACTTGCGTTTGAGACGCGCGGGCCGTTCCGCGGTAGCAGGTAGATAGGTTTTCTCGATCAAACGCAAGCTGCGCGGCGGGTGCGGCGTTTCCCCTTCAAGTGCAGACCTTCTTCGCGCGCGTTTCCCCGCCGAGTGCAGGCGGCGAAGCCGCGTCAACTTGAATCTCCCCCACCCGCGCGGACGCGGGCTTCCACCCCCATGAAACAACACGCTGGATTGCGAGTATAATACGCCCCGTCAGCCATGCAAGCCGAACCTTTGCACTGGTGGACTTGAGGCCCCGTGCTTGAATCTGGTTTCCGGTCACGCTGGTTTCAGCACTGGTGGCGCCATCGGCGACCCCGATTAGGAAGCTATGCCTGCTGGTGACCGGGCGGCTGACACTCAATCTTTCATTTCA
>JAIOAS010000387.1 GCA_019873725.1 Chloroflexota bacterium
TGGGTCTTCTACGTCAACCGGGGACAGGCCATCGCCAGCTTCGGCATCGAGAACAAAAACCACCCGATGATGGAGTTCCTGCCCGCGAACAAAGCCTACCAGAGCACGCCCTACACCGGCTTCCGCACCTTCCTCAAACTCGCACGCGAAGGGAACGCCGCCTTCTACGAACCCTTTGCGCCCTGGCAGAAAGACGACGCCACGCAGATGTTCATCGGCATGAACGAACTGGAACTGCAAACCCTCAGCCCCACGCACGGACTCCAGACGAATGTGCTGTACTTCACGCTGCCGGGCGAGGATTTCGCCGGACTGGTGCGGCAGGTGACGGTCGCCAACATCGGCGCGACGCCGGTCACGCTGGAAATGCTGGACGGGATGCCCTACGTGATGCCCTACGGCGTGGACAACTGGGGACTGAAGGAAATCGGGCGCACGCTCGAAGCGTGGATGGGCGTCTTCAATTTGGAAAACCACATCCCCTTTTATCGCTTCCAGGCCAGTGCGGGCGATACGGCGGAAGTCGCCGAAATCCAGGCCGGGCATTTCTACCTCGCCTTCGGCGATGACGGCGCGCTGCTGCCCGCTTTCGTGGACCCTGCCGTCGTCTTCGGCGTCAACACCGCATTGAGCGCGCCCGACCGCTTCCTGACGCATCCACTGGACGACCTGCGCGCGGAACGGCAAATCACCGTGGGGCGCACGCCGTGCGGCTTGTTCGGGACGCACGCCACGCTCGAACCGGGGCAGAGCCTCACCATCAACGCCATCATCGGCCACGTGCGCGACATCGAGTCCATTCACCAGCAGCAAGCGCGCCTCACGCAGCGCGCGTACCTGCGCGAGAAGCGCGCCGAGGCGCAACAGCTTGTGACGCAATTAACCGACGTCGTCGCCACCCACACCGCCGACCCCACCTTCGACGCCTATTGCCGCCAGACTTTCCTCGACAACGTGATGCGCGGCGGCTGGCCCGTGCTCCTGGGTAACGCGGAAAAACCGTTCGTCTACCACATCTACTCGCGCAAGCACGGCGACCTGGAACGCGACTACAACGCCTTCTACCTGGCTGCCGAGCGTTACTCGCAGGGCAACGGCAACTACCGCGACGTGAACCAGAACCGCCGCTGCGACGTGCTGTTTAACCCGCAAGTCGGCGATTTCAACGTGCTGTCGTTCCTCGAACTCGTCCAAATTGACGGCTACAATCCACTGGTGGTCAACGGCAGCCGCTTTACCCTGCCACCCGACGCCCGCGACGCCGTCCTCGCGCTGGCGGATGACCCGACAAAACTGGAGCCGCTTCTGGCGCGGCCTTTTACGCCGGGCGGCCTGCTCAAGGCCATCGCCGACCGGCACATCGGCCTCAGCGTCGCGCCGGAAGCCTTCATCGCGGCGGCGCTCACCCACGCCGAACAGCACTTCGAGGCCACGTTCGGTGAGGGGTACTGGATTGACCACTGGTTCTACAACCTCGACCTGATTGACAGCTATCTGGCAATCTATCCCGACCGCAAACACGCCCTTTTGTTCGAGACCAGCATCCCCTATTTCGACAGCCCTGTTTTCGTCCAACCGCGCAGCAAGAAGTACGTGCTCGCCGGTGAAGGCAAAGTTCGCCAATACGGGGCGATTTTGGAGGACGAGGAGAAGGCTGCGTTGATTGCCTCTCGCCCGAACTCCCCCAACCTGCTGCGCACGGCGCACGGCCACGGCGACGTGTACCGGGCGACGGTCTTCGAAAAACTGCTCACCCTGGCGCTCATCAAATTCGCCACGCTCGACCCGTGGGGCATGGGCATCGAAATGGAAGCGGGCAAGCCGGGGTGGTGCGACGCCCTCAACGGCCTGCCGGGACTGTTCGGCTCGTCGCTGTGCGAGACACTCGAGCTGATGCGACTGTTGGGTTTTCTGCTTCAGGTGATGTCGGAATTCCCCCATGAAAAAGTCGCCATCCCGCGCGAGCAGTCGGTGTTGCTGGATGCGCTCTTGCAGGCATACCGGCAATGGGCGTCCCCGCAGACGGGGGCGTCCCCGCAGACGGGGGTGTCCCCGCAGACAGGGGCACACGCCAAAGACGCCGACCGTGACTTCATCTACTGGGACGCCGTCGCCACTGCCCGCGAGACCTACCGCGAGCAAGTGCGCTTTGGTATAGCTGGCGAAACGGTCACGGTAGCCTTCAACACGCTATTCCCCACCCTCGTCGCTTTTAGCAACAAAATAGAGGCCGGCATCCACCGCGCTCTAGCGCTGAACGACGACCTACCGCCCACTTACTTCGCTTATACCGTGACCGAATACACGCGGCTCGCCGACGCCGACGCGCAAGGCCGCCCTTACGTGAAAGCCACGCGCTTCGAACCGCGCGTTCTGCCGCTGTACCTGGAAGGCATCGTCCACGCGCTCAAGCTGGTGACCGACCCGGAGGAGGCCCGTGCCCTGTACAAGCGCGTCAAAGCCGGCGCTCTCTACGACCGCAAACTCGGCATGTACAAGGTCAACGCCTCGCTGGCGGACGAAACCCACGAAATCGGGCGCGCCCGCGCCTTCACCCCCGGCTGGCTGGAAAACGAGTCCATCTGGCTGCACATGGAGTACAAATACCTGCTCGAACTCCTCCGCGCGGGTCTCTACGACGAATTCTTCACCGACGCCCAGACCGCGCTCGTCCCCTTCCTCGACCCTGCCATCTACGGGCGTAGCCCGCTGGAAAACGCCTCGTTCCTCGTCAGCAGCGCGCACCCCGACGAAACGCTGCACGGCGGCGGTTTCGTCGCGCGCCTCAGCGGCTCCACCGCCGAATTCCTGAGCATGTGGAACGTGATGTTCTTCGGCGCGCAGCCATTCTGCGTGAAGGACGGCGCGCTGCACCTGGCGCTCAAGCCCGCGCTGCCCGGCCGGCTGTTCGACGACGCCGGAACGGTCACGGCGACCTTCCTGGGCCGGTGCGCCGTCACCTACCACAACCCGCACAAGCGCGATACGTTTGCAGCGGAGATGCGCCCGCGCGCCATCACGCTGCACCTTGCCAGCGGTGACTCCGTCGAGATAGCCGGTCACATCATCAACCCTCCCTATGCCGAAAGCGTGCGCAGTGGGCAAATTTCGCGGATTGACGTATATTTCTAACCACGAATTTTCACGAATCCACACGAATTTTCAGATTGATTCGTGAAAATTCGTGCAGATTCGTGGTTTATCTTCCGAGGTGAAAACTATGACCA
>JAIOAS010000388.1 GCA_019873725.1 Chloroflexota bacterium
AATCCCGCCCAAAAACCCGCCGGTTTTGCATCGGGCTGTTGGAACTTCGAGTTTGGTCCTGCGACTGCTAAAGCGTTTGCCATTGGTCATAACCTCCTTGGAAAATAAACCGCTCATCTCGCTAATCTACGCGAATCTTTCTTGAAAATTAGCGAAGATTCTGCGAATGCAGACATTCGCGTGATTCGCGGTTAAAATTATCGTTAGTCTGGTCGTCCTGTAGTCATTTTGTTGCGTCCGCAATAGCTTGCAATGTCGGCGCGATGTAGGCCAGACGTTTCTGCGTTTCCTGCGGGCTGTGCTCACGTTCGAGTTTGAATTGTGCCGCATCGCGCCCGAACAGAAACGGATCCTCCCAGGCCAGCCAGTCAACATCTTTTGATACGAGTTTGTCGCGCAAAAGTAGCGTCATTTCGGCCAACATGCTGATGTCGGCGTTTTTCACGGCAGGCATGATCTCCCGCAGTAGGCCGGCGCGAATCACGAGATGACACCAGGCAAAATCCAGCGTTTTGCCGAACAGTAGCTCTCCCACCCGCGTTGCCATACTCTCGATGTCGTAATAGTTCTGCGGATGCGTTTGCCACGCCGCCGCGGAACGGTGAAACATCAGCGGGGTGTTGCTCGCATCAACACTTTGCACATCGGCGAAGAACGCCTGGCGATGCCCATCCTGCAATGCAAAAGCCACCCGGTCCAGAAAGCAGAGGTGCAAGACCTGATCGGCATCATAGACAGCAGCCGCGTGGCTGTACAACGCATGGAACTGCTCCCCCACCCCCATCCCCGGTTCGCGGAAAGTCACCCGGTAGAAAGAGTCCGCCGCCAACCGCGCTACAGCTTTTGGTTGCGCCTCGCAGGTCGGCGGCGTGATGCCCACCACAACTTGACCGAACACTGCCTTGAGCTGCGGTTCGACGGCAAACAGGTGCGGGAAGACCCGCCCTTCCGGGTCGTGAAGCGGCGTGACGACGACCGGCTTCACGACGACGCCTCATCACTGCGGTCAATCACGTAGCGAAAGCACTCCATCCCAAAGTAAACGGCTTTCTCAACAAACTGCAAGCCGCTCTTTTCGAGCACCCGCTGCGACGCGATGTTCTCTGGATGCGTCAGCCCGATGATGAACGGGAAGGCGAAACGGTCGAAGCCGAAACGCAGCGCCGCTTTCGCCGCCTCGGTCGCCAGACCGCGCCGCCACACCTCTTGCCGCAGCAGATAGGCGACCTCCGTTTCGCCGGTTTCGGGCAGATAAGTCAGTCCCGCCCACCCAAGCAGGTGTGGATCATCGCGCACTTCGACCGCCCACCAGCCATAGCCGTGCTCCTCCCAGTGCGTGAGCTGTCGCGCCACAATCCGCTCGACAACATCGCGCGGCGGCGGATCGGGGCGCGGGTAATAACGCAGAATCCCCGGCTGCTGGAGAATGTCGAACAGCGGGTCCACATCCTGCGCAGAAAACGCGCGCAGCGCAAGTCGCTCAGTTGTAACACAAGGGATATCCACACAGCCTCCCCGTATTCCCAAACCTGACAGGTCTCAGAAGACCTGTCAGGTTTGAATCGGCAGTATCTTGCAGGTCATATAGTTGCCGTTCAAGCACAATGGTTCATCGTGCACGAACATGGCGAGCGTCCTCGCCTCGAATTCCAGAAGGTCGCTTTCATGTCTCCCTCAAGCAGAATCCGTAAATCGAAATTGAGAAACGAGGAAACCAGACAGAGGTTATGCGACTCAAAAACGGTAACAGCCAAGCGTCCAGATCAGGTTTATGACAAAAGGGTATACCCAAGATTTAGTCAAAAACGAATCCATTACTTGTCCATCAACGACGCTAGTAAAATGTCACGCTCCACACCCAAATGCTGCGCGATATCTCTGAGAATAGCGTTGAGCGTCCCTACATGAAGCGGCGAATGACGCGGAATCGTGATATGATGTTCACCCTCCTGATCAGTCGTCAGGCGTATATGGCTTCCTGTTTATCGCGTGACGACGTAACCATAACGCCGCAAAAGACGCGCTAACTGTTCACCATCCAGGTCACGCGGTAATCTCATACGAGCACCACCTCTTGACGTATCGCGTGTAAACGTAATAAAGAAGGGCGCACATCATCTTCAAAATGACATAGCACAGCATCATGAGCCGCTATTTTCAACTCCTCCCACGTGTCAGCCTCAGTGTAAATGGAGTAACCAAGCGCCTGCGCCGTATAGCCGCCTTCTGGATCTTCTTCAACCAGAAAGATGATTTCTTTCATGTCACTATGCCTCCCTCTCACCTGGCAGCCAAAAAGAGCCGCACTTCTTGCGCATAAGCTTTGACTGTATACCTCTCAAACCATGTTATACAACCAAAAAGACGGGAGACAAGGGTATTTTCCTGCACCACCCCTGTTTACCGTCGTCGCCAGTCTGCTGGCGCGCCGCCTACCGTCTACCTACAAATCCCAATTCTCCGGCCATGCGTAATGGTCGTGAATGTCCTCGATGTAGGCCATCGGCTCGTTGGGTTCGATGTCGAACAAAGCGTTGAACACGTCCACAGCCTGATCGTAGGAACGTGTCTGGTGGCTTTGCAGGACGCCGAACAGCAGCATCGACTTGTCGCCGCTGAGCAGCGCCTCAAGCGTGCGCTCCATCTCCAGCCAGTCGGGGTAGATGCACTCCAGCATGATCTTGTTGGGCAACGGCTCCACACGGATCGGCTGGATGCCCATGCGGTTGACGATGGCGGGCACTTCCACCGCTACGTCATCAGGCAGGCCGGGGAGCGCGCCGTTGTTCAGCACGTTGACCTGTGCGCGGTATTCGTTGTCATTCACTAGCGCATCAATGATCGGGATATGCTGCTCAGTCGTCTTGGCGTCACCGAACATGGTGATGGGGCGCACTTGCGGATCGTAGGCAGCAGTTTTCATCTTCGCATACTGCTCCTCTTTCTCGCGCAGGATGCGCTCGCGGCCTTCCGGCGTGTCGCCACCCCCGCCCGCGCCGTACCATCGCGTGCGCGTCTCCAGGTCGGTGTGATACCACCAGCCGCCGGTGCGGGGCGTATCACCGATAGGGAACAAGCCGTACATCTTATACTGGTGAATCGCCGCGGGCGACCATTGCGCCGAGACGCCCGAATCCTTGTGGTCTTCCCAATATTGCTGAATGTTCTCGGCAATCCACTTATCGAGAATGGGATAAGCATCCTGCCCTTCGTAATAGAAGTGC
>JAIOAS010000389.1 GCA_019873725.1 Chloroflexota bacterium
TCCGACCGGGCCGCTGCGGTGTTTGGAGATCATCAAATCGGCAATATTGGGCTGCTCCGTATGCTCGTTGTACATCTCCTCGCGGTAGATGAACATCACGATGTCCGCATCTTGTTCCAGGCTCCCGGACTCGCGCAAATCCGAGAGGACGGGTCTTTTGTCGGTACGCTGTTCGACGGCGCGCGAAAGCTGCGAGGCGGTCATCAAGGGGATGTCCAGCTCACGGGCGATGCCCTTGAGCGAGCGCGAGATGTAGGACACTTCCTGCACGCGGTTGTCGGAGTGGATGTCGGAGTTCATCAGTTGCAGGTAATCGACAAACACCATGTCCAGCGGGCGCTCGGAGGCCAGACGGCGGCATTTGGTGCGCAGTTGCAGCACCGAGATGGATGGCGTATCGTCGATGTAAATGGGCAAGTCCGAAAGGTGGCCGATGGCATCCGCAAAGCGCGGCCATTCGTCATCCTGCAACTGCCCCAGCCGCAGCCGCTGTGCGTCGATCTGGCTGATGGCGGCGACCATACGCTGCGCGAGTTGTTCGGCCGACATTTCCAGGCTGAAGATGGCGACCGTGCGCCCTTTTTCCGCCGCCTTGAGGGCAAAGGTGAGCATCAGCGATGTCTTGCCCACACCAGGCCGCGCTGCCAGGATCAGCAAATCGGAACGTTGGAAGCCGCCGAGCACGCGATCCAGATCGTGGAATCCGGTGGGTACGCCCATCGGCTCGCCGCGATGCGCGTAGAGGTATTCCACGCGATCGTAATAACGCTGCACGACTTCCTGGATAGGTTGAAGATCGCGGGTGGCGCGCTGTTGCGAAACGCCAAAAAGCGCCTGCTCGGACTTGTCCACCACCTGATCAATGGGCAATTTCTCGTCGTAGGCCAGGCGCGCGATGTCGCTGACGGCGTCCAGCAAGCGACGGCGGACGGCAGTCTGTTCAACCAGGCGCCCATACGATTCGATGCTGACGGCAGAAGGGACGGCGTTGATCAACTGCGAGATGTAAGCCGCGCCGCCGACGGCTTCCAGTTGCTCGCGCTGTTCCAACTCGGTCGTCAGCGTGAGAAAGTCGATGGGATCACGGCGATCGTGGATGCGGATGATCGATTCGTAAATCCAGCGGTGCTTTTGCAGGTAGAAATCTTCGGCCCGCAAAAAGGGCAGCACGCGAAAAATACCCTCCGGGTCGATGAGCAAAGCGCCGAGGACGGCTTCCTCGGCTTCGACATTGTGGGGTACGGTTTTATCGGGAGTGGTCATAACGATACCGGCACTTCCATAGAGCTTTTGGGGTTAGCTGTCCTTGTTCGATGGCGCTGTGTCATCCAGCGTGCTAAGAAAATCGCGGAACACGCTCAAGTCTTTGTCGTCCTGTCCCTGGGAGCTAATGTCGCGCTCCGGGAAGACACCGGCCTCATCCATCACCTCTTCAGCGACGTAAATGGGAACGTCCAGGCGCACGGCGATGGCAATGGCGTCGCTGGGACGGCAATCGACCTCGATACGATTGGCGTTCACGTCCAGCACGAGCCGCGCGAAGAAAGTGTTATCGGTCAGCGCGTTGATGTAGATGTAGAGCAAGTCGGCGTCCAGCACATCCAACACATTCACGAGCAGATCGTGCGTTTGTGGGCGCGGAATTTCGATGTTATTGAGGCGATTGGCGATGGCCTCCGCTTCACACGGCCCGATCCAAATCGGCAAATAGCGTTCCACGTCCACCTCGCGCAACACCACGATGCGGTGCGGGGAGACGAGACTCATTTGCAGGGTTTCCAGCGTGACTTCGATCATGGTTCCTCCTGTGGACATCTTCCAGGATGTACATAATTATACTCACCCTGGAATGAAGTCAAAAGCGGGTGTAGCGCGTTACAAATCTCCGCCCCAATCACCGCTTCAAGGGGAACGCCAGTTCCCCGAGTATGCGCCAGTTCCCCGGCTATGCGAGCAACCCTTTCTTGCTTCAAGGGGAACGCCAGTTCCCCGGCTATGCGCCAGAGACGGAGACCTGACGATCTCCGCCGAGCAACCCTTTCTTGCTTCAAGGGGAACGCCAGTTCCCCGGCTATGCGCAAGAGATGGGGACATGACGATCCCCGCCGAGCAACGAGTGAATCTGTGCAAACACCGCGTCGAACATCGCCACCGTCAGCCGCCCGGTCTGCGTGTTCTGGCGACTGGGATGATAGGAAGCGACGAGCGTGGGCCACGGCGCGGGCAACGGGTACGTTATGCCGTGGGCAAAAGGCAGCGCGGGAACATCAAGACCCTGTTCGCGCAACAACAGCAAAACGCCGTCGAAGGCAATGCGGCCAAGCGCCAGAACGACGCGCGCGTTGGTCAAGAGCGCCAGTTCGCGGGCGAGGAAGGGACGGCAATTCGCCAACTCCTCCGCTGTGGGTTTGTTCTCCGGTGGGACGCAGCGCCCGACAGCGGTGATGAACGTATCGTGTAACGTCAGCCCGTCGTCGCGGGCCGTCGCCATTGGCTGGCTGGCGAAGCCCGCGCGGTGCAGCGCCGCGTAGAGCGTGTCGCCGGAACTGTCGCCGGTGAACATGCGCCCCGTGCGGTTGGAACCGTGCGCGCCCGGCGCCAACCCCACGATGACCAGCCGCGCGTGCGGATCACCAAAGCCGGGCACGGGCTTGCCCCAGTACCCGGCATCGCGGAACGCGCGCCGCTTCATACGCGCCACTTCCTCGCGCCAGGCCACAAGACGCGGGCAGCGCCGGCACGCGATCACATCGCGGTTGAGCGTTTCCCAGGTGTCGGTCATAGTCACATAGTCCTTAGTCGGGTAGTCGAAATGACAATTGTGGTATCGCACTCACGCACCTATTCGTACACTCAAAGATCTGCGTGAATCTGCGAAAATCAGTGTCCGATTCTGCGTTTTCAGCGGTGCGGGTTGCCCAGTTTGGATAGGAACGCTTTGGCCTTATCGTACTGCGCGAAGCGGCGCTCGGCGTCGCGGAATTCGGTCGTATGCGCGTACCGCCGCCCGTTGACCAGCTTGACGCCGAGCGATTTGTGCAGCAGCTCGTGATACATCACGAATTCCACCACGTAAGGTGGCACGGCGGCATCGTCGAGCGACAGGCTCAACATCACCGTGTCGGTGTTGAACTGGTAATGGCCGAAGGTGCGATGCGTCAGCGTCTTGTTCCACGTGAGGCGCGGCGG
>JAIOAS010000390.1 GCA_019873725.1 Chloroflexota bacterium
CCAGACACTGCCCGTGCCAAGCGTGGCATTCGCGCCACCGTTGGGCATCCGGCCAAAGCCGATCTCATCAATGGGCAAATCGGTGAGATTGCGGATCATCCAGCCGAGCGTGTCGGCGCTGGCGATGGTCATCGCCGTCTTGCCACCGCCAAAATCGAGCACCAGCGCGTAATTGCCCCAGGTGGCGATGTCGGGAGTGGTCGCGTTGTCCTGCCAAAGCAGATTGTGCATCAATTGCATGGCGGCGACCATGGCATTGTTGTTGTACACCGCGATCCATCGGCCATCCACCGACTGCACCGTCTCACCGCCGAACGTGACCATCAACGCCACGCTCATCCAGCCGCCCAGCGCGCCCTCGTTGCGGATATTGAACCCGTCGACGCCCTCAAGCCTGGCGTGAATCCGGCGCGCGTATTCGCGCACCTCCCCCCAGGTTTGTGGCGGCTTGTCGGGATCGAGACCGGCTTCCGCGAACAGCCGCCGATTGTACATCAGCCCCATGCCGGCGGCGGTATGCGGCAACCCGTAGACTTTTCCGTAGGCGTCCTGCGCCAACGCCAGAAGCGCCGGATGATAGGCCGCGAGATAAGGTGTGTCTTTGACGTAATCGGTGATGTCCGCCGCGTAACCGCGCTCGATGAGCGTGCGGGCGTCGGTCAGCCGCACGGCATAGGTGTCTTCCAGGGGACTATTGGCCCGGGCGATGAAGGTCTGTGGATCGTAACGGTAAGGATTAGGATTGATGACCACTTCGGGGCGAATAGCGCGGAATTGTTCGAGCAGCCAGCGTTGCCGTTCAATCGCCACGGCGTCATCGGCAAGCGCCGCGTCGGTGACGCTGACCACCACCGGAACCAGCGGCGTCGGCGTTACCTCGACGATCTTCTCAACCGGCACCTCGACGGTAACTTCTTGAGTGACAATGACTTCCTTTTCAACTTCGTGTGTCACCACCACCGTCTCGACAACGCTTTCAGCCGATGGCGTCGCACAGGCAACAAGTGTCACCATCATCAATGCCAGCCATATAACGGTGCTGATAGATCGAAAACGCCTCATCGCCCCTCCCAAGAGAATGTGCGTATGGCGAACGGCAAATTGTTCATGGGAACACGGCAAATGGTGTACGCCTCCTCCGCTCGACGTACCACGTTCCCACAATCACCCAATCTCCAATTCACGAATCCGCGATCTCAGCCCAAAACTCGGAAACTGCTCTGAACCACCGGTGCAGATGTGCCGGGCTGCCCGCCGCCCACCGACACCTCGAAAAGCCCGGGTTCGACCATCGGCTGCCCATCATCCGTAAAGCACACCATTTGCCGGGGTGTGAGGGTGAACATGACGGTTTGCTGCGCACCGGGTTCCAGATGAATGCGCTTGAACCCTTGCAATTGCCGAATGGGAACAGGCACGGAGGCTTCCACGTCACGCACATACAATTGCACCACCTCGTCACCGGCCCGGTCGCCCGTGTTCGTAACGTTCACGCTGACCGTGAGGCTCTCGCCCCCCTTTATCTTGTCGGCGCTGAGTGTCAAATCACTGTAGGCAAAGGTGGTATAACTCAGGCCGTAGCCGAAGGGATACAGCGGCTCGCCCTTGAAAAAGCGATAGGTATGCCCCGCCGCCATTCTATAATCGCGGAAAGGCGGCAGGTCATCCACCGATTTGTAAAACGTGACCGGCAGTCGTCCGGCGGGATTGTAATCCCCAAAGAGCACGTCGGCCAACGCCGTCCCCCCTTCCTCTCCGGGATACCAGGCTTCTACAATCGCCGCCGCATGCGCGTCCGCCCAGTTGACCGCCACCGCGCTGCCGTTGAGCAGCACCACGACGAGCGGCTTGCCGGTCGCGGCGACGGCCTGCAACAGCGCCTCTTGCGCGCCCGGCAACGCGAGATCGTCGCGGTCGCCGGTGCTGCGCCGCCCGTCCTTCACGCCCTCTTCCTGGCCTTCCTCACCTTCGACAAGCTGCGACAACCCCATCACCGCAATCACCACATCGGCCTGCTGGGCGATAGTGACCGCTTCGGCGAAGCCGCTTGTGTCGTCATCGCGGACATCGCAGCCGGGCGCGTAGAGCACGCTGATGTCCGCACCGACGGCGTCGCGGATGCCTTGCAGCGGCGTCACCGAGTGCGACGGCCAGCCGAAGTAGTTGCCGAGCAGTACCAGCGCATCATCGGCGTTGGGGCCAATCACGGCAATCGTCTTGAGCGCCGCCTTGTCCAGCGGCAAGAAGCCATCGGCGTTTTTGAGCAGCACTATGGACTCGCGCGCCACTTGTCGCGCCAGCGCACGGTGCGCCTCACAATCGTTGACCTCGAAGGGAATCTGCGCGTAGGGTACCATCTCCGGCGGATCGAACATTCCCAACTTAAAGCGCAACGTGAATAACCGCGTCAGCGCCACGTCAATCGTCGCTTCGTCAATGAGGCCCTGCTCCAACGCGATGAGCAACTTGGCATAAGTCTCGCCGCAGTTCAAATCGCAGCCGGTCTTCACGGCCAACGCCGCCGCTTCGGGCGCCGTTTCCACCACCTGATGATGCGCCCAGATGTCCTTGATCGCCCAACAATCGGAGACAACGTGCCCATCCACGCCATCGGGGCCGCCAAACCCCCACTCCTCGCGGAGAATCTTTTGCAACAGCGTGGGGCTGGCACAACATGGCTCTCCGTTAGTGCGGTTGTACGCCCCCATCACCGCGGCGACTTTGGCCTCGCGCACCGCCGCCTCGAACTGGGGGAGGTATGTTTCGCGCAAATCACGCTGGTCCACACGGGCATCAAAGTGATGGCGCTCGCTCTCCGGCCCACTGTGAACGGCATAATGCTTGGCGGTCGCAGCGAGCTTGAGGTACTTCGGATCGTCACCCTGTAACCCTTTGATAAACGTCACCCCCATCCGCGAGGTCAGGTAAGGGTCCTCCCCGTAGGTCTCCTGCCCTCGCCCCCAGCGCGGATCGCGGAAGATGTTGATGTTCGGCGTCCAGAAGGTGAGACCGTAGTATTGCGCCGAACTGCCGTCTTCTCCCAACGCCGCGTGATGTTTAGCGCGCGCCTCGTCGGAGATCGCCACGGCAACCTGGTGCAGCAAATCGACGTCCCACGTGGCGGCCATACCGATGGCCTGCGGGAAGACCGT
>JAIOAS010000391.1 GCA_019873725.1 Chloroflexota bacterium
GCGCAAGTCGTCGGGCAACACGTTGTCCAGTTTGGCCGTGACCGCCGTGACTGCGTCCTTGTACGTCTGGCCCCACACTTCGCCGACGAGGTTCGCGCCCATGTACAGCACAGTGGCTTCCTCCGCCGTGAAGATCAACGGCGGCAACTTGTAGCCGCGCACCAACGCAAAACCGCCATACGGCCCCCGCTCGGAATAGAGCGGAATCCCCAGCTCTTCCAACATCCCCATGTAGCGATGAACCGTCCGCTCAGAAACACCTAACTCCTCGGCGAGGTCAGCCGCTTTCCATGTGGCGTGCGATTGTAAGAGCATAATCAACGAAAGTAAGCGCGTCGCAACGTTGCCCATACCTCCATGGTAACGCAGCACGATAATCCGTCAACTGACGCATGCATTTTTTGAGCCGCGCGCCTTCAATACAATTGACGCTCACCGTATCACAGTTACAATACACAAAGCAAAAACCCCTCAAACTAACGCTCGAGGGGTTTTCTATCAGCTTTCACCACGAATCTGCACGAATTTTCACGAATGTGTAGTGGTCAAAGACATATTGCACTGCAGAGAGCGCAAAGCTCGCAGAGATTTATAGAATTTCTCCGCGCTCTCAGCGAACTCTGCGGTAAAAAAATTCGTGTAGATTCGTGTAAATTCGTGGTTGATTTGCGACGGAGGCTCAATGTACCAACCCGAAATTGGTGTCTCGACCGCAGCACTGTACCCGACGCATCTGACGGAGGATGCCCTCACCATCGCCGGTGAACTCGGTTTCCCGGTAGCAGAAGTCTTTCTGCAAACACGGGAGGAATACACGCCGGCCTTTGGGAAGACGTTGGATGAACGCCGCCGCGCCGTCGGGATGCGCGTCCATTCCCTGCACCTGCACAACGACTTCTTCGAGCTGTGGTCGCCTTACCCGCGCATGTTGGCGGAAGCCCGCGAGCGTTTCCTGCAAACCCTGGAGATCGCCAACCGGTTGGAAGCGCAGGCGCTCACCTGGCACGGCATCCGCTTTGGCTTCAAAAATCCGGCGTTTGTGGGGCGTTTCCTGGAAAGTGCAACCTGGGCCGCCGAACAGGCCGGCGCCGTAGGAGTAACGCTGTGCCTCGAAAATGTGAGCTGGTGCTACCTGCGCACGCCGGAGCAAATCCGCACCCTCGAAGAGCATCACATTCCGGTGAGTTTCACCTTCGATAGTTTCCAGGCTGGCGAAACATCTACCGATCCCACTGCTCTGATTCTTGCGATGAACAGTCGCCTGGTGACGGTGCATCTCGCCGACTACGATCCCGCCGGGCCGCGTCACCTGCCGCTCGGCACAGGTATCCTCGACTGGCCTAGCATCCTGCGTGCGTTGGACACCGTCAGCTACAACGGGCCGCTCATCATCGAACTGGCCGGCGTCGAAAGCGTCGAGACGTTGCAGGCGTCACGGGCGTTTATTATGCAACAACTCGCCGACTATAATAGCGTCATGGTCAATAATGCCGGATAGGGTTAGAGTCCAGGTTTTCACCGATTCACGGTGTAATTAGGACGCAGATTTTCGCTGATTCACGCAGATCATTTTAGAAAATCAGCGGAAACCTGTGCGAATCTGCGTCCGGTACATCTACCGATCCGCTTCGGGCACGTAACCGGCGGCGGTCCACTCGATCATGCCGCCGGTCATATTGTGAATGTTCGTGAAGCCCGCTTTTTGCAGGATTTGCACGGCCTGGGCACTGCGATTGCCGCTGCGACACACCATCACCACCGGCTTATCCGTGGGGATTTCGCCCGTGCGTTTTGCCAGTTCGCCCAAGGGGATCAACGTCGCGCCGGGGATGCGACCCACGGCATACTCTTCCGGCTCGCGCACGTCAATGATGACAATCTCATCGTTCGCCCGCAATTCTTCCACCATTTTCGGCGTCAGATTGGCCGGCAGCGGGGTGGATTGCGCTGCCGCTGGCGCGGTTGCCTGTGGCGCTACCTTCGGCGCAGCGGGCGCCGGTGTAGCGCAGCCCACCAGCAACGAACTCAACACGAACAGCAGTAACATGATGTAATGTTTGATACGCATCACACTCTCCTATGATCGTTTGCCTTGTAGGGCGAATTGGCAATTCGCCCTATGGCGCGAGTTGACAACTCGCGCTACAATGTCATCCTGCCTGAAGACAAGAGAATAAACTAAATGACATTATACTTTATTCGAGAAAATTCGCAACCTTGCCGGGTGACTTCATGCCATAACAAAACCGCCGGAATCAAAGAGACCCCGGCGGTTCTTCGCCCTAATGACAAAAAATGTTATGACGCAGCGGCTTTAACTGCCCATCAGTTTGGTCAGCCCGCGCACGACCGAGCCTTCATCCGTCGACCTGCCGCCAGCTTGCGGCGCGGATTGCAAAATTCGGTCGGCCAGGCGCGAGAACGGCAGCGACTGAATCCACACACGCCCCGTCCCCTGCAACGTCGCCAGGAAGAGGCCCTCGCCGCCGAAGAGCATGGATTTGAGGTTGCCCGCACGCTCGATGTTGTAGTTGATCTGGCTCTCGAAGGCGACGATACAACCCGTGTCAATCAGGATTTTGTCGTTTTCCAGGCGCTTTTCCACAATCGTACCGCCCGCGTGGATGAAGACCATCCCATCCCCGCGCAGCCGTTGCAGGATGAAGCCCTCACCGCCGAACAAGCCCGCCCCGATCTTTTTGTTGAAGGCGATGCTAATCTCGGTGCCCAACGCCGCGCAGAGGAACGAGTCCTTCTGACAGATCAACTCGCCGTGGACCTCATCCAGGTCAATCGGGATGATCTTGCCGGGATACGGCGCGCCAAAGGCGATGTGGCGCTTGCCCTCGTAGGTACTGGTGAAGTGCGTCATAAAGAGCGACTCACCCGTGATGACGCGCTTGCCCACGTCCAGCATCTTGTCGAAGAAACCGGAGCTGGGTTTGGAGCCGTCGCCCATCTTCGACTCGAAGGTGATACCGCTTTCCATGTAGACCATCGCCCCGGCCTCGGCGATTACGGTTTCGCCGCGGTCCAGTTCGATTTCGACAAATTGCAGGTCGTCGCCGTAAATCTGGTAATCA
>JAIOAS010000392.1 GCA_019873725.1 Chloroflexota bacterium
GTGCGGGTTGCTCAATCCCTGCTGATTTTCGATGAAAAAGTACGGGCGCGCCAGCTTGCCGATGTCGTGATAGTAAGCGCCCACGCGCGTCAACAGCGCGTTCGCGCCGATACGTTCGGCGGCCTGCTCCGCCAGACTGGTGACCATCATCACGTGGTTGAAAGTCGCCGGGGCTTCACGTAACAGGCGTTGCAGCAAGGGATGGTTGGGGCGGCTTAACTCGGTCAAGCGGAACGTCGTGGTCAGATCGAACAGCGGCGCGAGCAGGAACAGACCGCCGACCGTCAACCCGCCGGCGACCAATCCCGCGACCAGACAGACGCCCACCTTGAGCGCCATCTGCATGGGGTCCGCTCGCACATCGTCGGACATAAAAGCGAACAGCGTCAATGCGCCGGCCACACCGCTGAGCAGGCCGGAACGGAAAATGGTGCCGGTCTGTTCGTAGCGCGGCAGCGTCAAAGCGCCCACAAGGCTGCTCAAGGTCACCAGAACCGCGAACCCCAGCGAGCGCCCGGCCAGCCAGCCGCAGACGCCGCCTATGAAAACCATTGCTCCTACCGCCGTCGGCAAGCCTACCGTGGTTGTCAAGAGCATCGCCAGCGCCGCGCCGGGGAACAGATAGGGCAAGAGGTCGCCGGAGGTAGTCAGGGCACGCGCCAGAAAAAGGAAGAGCGCCAGCAGCAAGCATAACAGCAGTTCCGAACGCCCCACGCTCAACGTATCAGGTTGGAAGCGCCACAGATATAGCCCCAGACTCAACGTCGCCGCACCCGCCAGCAAAAGGGCCATGCCGAAATCGAACCAGTCCCATTCCTGGGCCGTCAATCCCAGTTCATTCAACGCTTCCACGTTCAAATCGGAGACGACGTTACCCTCACGCACAATGATTTCGCCGCTGCGCAGTTTGCGCGAGGTAGGGCCAACCGAGTACCGCGCCGCCAGGCGCGCTGCTTCGGTCGCCTCCGCATCATAGAAGACATTGGGACGCAGGAAACGCTTGACCAGGTCGGCCACGACAATTGCTTCATCCTGCCCCAGGTCCAACGCCACGCGCGCGGAAATGCTCGCCCGGACACTGGGGAGGTCTTCCTCCCGGATGCGCTGCTGCCGCATCACCTGATCGAGCAGGGCCAGAAATTCGATCTGGACGCGGTTCCAACTGGCGTCGGACATTTTCAGGATGAGATTCACGGTGCTCAACGGCAGATCCGCCAACTCCGGCACGGCCAACGTCCAGGCGTAACTTTGCGGCTCGGAGGCGTACAGATCGGCGCGCAGCTCGCGCAAATAGGCCAGCACCTGGCGCGCTCTGTCGTATTGTTGGCGCGCGATGGTAAAGTCGGGAGTGGTATAGACCGGCGCAACCTGGCGCACAGCCTCCTCTTGAGCCTGGGCGGTGAGAATGTCGCTGACGTAGGTGAAATCCATCGGCGAGCGGATATCACGGGGGGCCACGTCGCCGGCCATGAGGTCAAAATCGTTGGGGAACGAAAAAACCAGAATAAAGGCCGTCAAAAGCGTCAGCCCAAGCCCGAAAAGCAACTGGCGGAGGATAAAGCCGCGTGTGACCTTGCGAGTCCTTTTCATAACAGCGCCGTCAAGTCACATAAAAGCACAAAGAGGAGCCCCGCACTGGGGCCCCTCTTGTTTGGTTGCATAGCGTTCAAACACCAGGGGTCAGGCGGAAAGCAAATCGCGGACAACCTGGCTAACCATACGTCCATCGGCCTTTCCCTGGACCCGCGGCATGAGCAGTTTCATCACTTTCCCCATATCTGCCGGAGAAGCGGCCTGGGCTTCGGCGATGACCTCTCGCACAATGGCCGTCAATTCTTCGACGGTCAAGAGTTGGGGAAGATAAGATCGGAGAATAGCGATCTGCGCTTCATCTTCCGCGATCACATCGGCGCGGCCCGATTGGCGCACCATCTCCAGGGCGTCTTCACGCCGGCGCACCTCTTTGCGGATCACTTCAGCAACGGCAGCATCGTCCAGCTCACGGCGCTGTTCGACTTCGGCCAACTGCACGGCGGTGAGCGCCATGCGCAACGCCAGCTTGCGCTGCTCGTCGCGGGCGCGCATCGCGGCCTGCAAATCGTGTTGAAGCTGTTCCTTGAGGCTCATCCTTCACCTGATTTAATACTGCTTGCGATTGTCTTTGAGCGACGTGCGGCGGCTCTTGCGCAGCTTGGCCGCGCGTTTGCGCTTGCGCACAATGCTCGGCTGCTCGAAATAACGCCGTTTACGAATCTCAGAAAGAATGCGGTCGCCCTGCACCTTCTTCTTGAAACGACGCAACAACGAATCGAAGGATTCATTGTCATCCGCATAAACAAAGGTCACGCTTCTCACTCCCTTCGTGCTCCCGGCATCCACCGGCTAGGATTTTCTATTGCAGGGGTTATTATAGCGGCTGAAGGGGGATTGTCAAATTACCAATCATACACCACCGCCAACACCCGCCCATCCGGCGCGGTTACTTCGACCTTCGTTCCGCCGGGATAGGCCGCTCGCACCGCTTCCAGTTCGGCCAGCCGCTCCACCACAAAGACAAAACGCGCCGGACGGCTGACGGCCTGCGGCATTTCGCCGGGCAGCACGTTCACGCCGGACTGGTCGCGCAGCATAAAAGCCAGGACGCCGAAATCCCAATACAACGCCGGCGGCCCAAAGAAGTAGATGGGCGCCTGTCCACCCGCCGGATGCGGATACGCCAACGCAAACCGGGCAAAGGTGGTGGCGACCTCCGCGGTGGGATTGCCGTAAGTCCGGCGCGGCGTGTAAATGCGGAAGTAGAAGTTGAGATTGAACAATACCGCCGTCAGCAGCAGCGCACTCAAGAAGACCCGTGCAACGTCGGAAAACGATAGCCGGCCACCGCCCTTCCACACCTGAACAATCCCTGGACGCTGCGCCATCAACTGCCAGAGCGCATCCACGCCCCACGCGGCCAATAGCGCCACCGCCGGAATCAACAGCAGGCCGCGCTGGCTGCTGGGCGGATTCTCGGTCAAAGTCCAGGCCATCACCAGCGTAGAGACATACCACAGTAACGTCAGCGCGCGA
>JAIOAS010000393.1 GCA_019873725.1 Chloroflexota bacterium
CCGCAGCGCGTCTGGTTCCAGCACCTCCACCGCTCCACCGAGGGGTAACAAGCGCGCCCGGGCCGTCTCGAGCGCATCGAATGTCAAATCCAGCGTGAACCACCCCTCCGCATCCGGCGGGCCGGCGTGCGCCAACGCCTCACGGGCGCGGCTGCCCAGGTAATACGCCAGCCACTCGCGCGCGCCCGGCGCGATGCGCGCCTGCACGTGGAATTGCTGCTGCCGCTCGGCGCGCTCGGCGCACCACGCTTTCCAGAACGCCTCCAGCGCGAAATCGGGCGGGCGGGCGAAAGACTCGCCGGTCAAACGCACGTCCAGGAATTCACCCACCCGCCGCGCGCGGATGCGGTCGCGGTAGGCGAAGACCAGATGCCATTCCCCGGCTTTCACCACCAGACCGTAAGGGTCTATCGTTTGTTCGATCTCGGCGGAGAAAACAGGCCGGTACTTCACCAGCAACCGGCGATCCTCCCATACCGCCTGATGCATGACACGCAGGTGCGGCGTCGGGCTGCCATCGTGTTCCCAGCCCACTGTATCCAGGTAGAAGCGGTCGCGTACATGCGCCTCATCACCGCGCCGGTTAGCGGGCAGCGCAGCAGCGAGCTTGAGCAACGCGGCCTTCAGTTCTTGTGTCACGCCCAGCTCGGCCAGTGGTGCAGGGATGCTGAGCATAAACAGCGCGCGCACCTCGCCCTCTGAAAGCCCGGTGAGGCTGGTGCGGTAGCGATCCACCAGGGCGTAGCCACCATCGCGGCCCGGCTCGGCGTAAATGGGCACACCCGCCATCTCCAGCGCCTCGATATCGCGGTAGATCGTGCGCTCGGTCACTTCCAGCTCCTTCGCCAGCGCGCGAGCCGACATCTTGCCGCGCGTCTGCAACAACATCAACAATGATAATAGACGATCTGCGCGCATAAGCACCTCCGGAAAAAACCACGAATCTACACCAATTTTCACGAATGGAAAACATTAGTGTAGATTCGTGAAGATTCGTGGTAAGAATTGCCTTCAAAACGCCATACTACGAACACCGGCGCAGCCTTACCTGAAGAATTTGGTCTATGTGGAAATTATACTACAAAACCCTGACAGTAGATGTCAGTGATAATATCGTATACTTTGAGCATAACGCAGGTGATGAAAACGAACCGGCGCACATCAAGTATGAAGAAAGCTTTCATGGAAAAAGAAATGCAGCCACCGGAACATCAGTGTTGATAAACGCCGCGTCTATTTTTTTATTGGAAATCTGCTTAATCCGCTAAATCTGCTGACAAAAAGGAGAAAACCGATGAACGAGAAAGAAATTCGCATTGTGCACCTGGAACCGCTGCGCGTCGCGCGCTTTCATGGCTTTGGCGAAGGGCCGGAGAATATCGCCTGGCAGAAGTTGGAAGACTGGGCCAAGCCGCGCGGTCTCCTGGACTTCAGCGAGGCGCACCGCATCTTCGGCTTCAATAACCCGAATCCCGCGCCCGGTAGCCCCAACTACGGCTACGAGTACTGGCTCACGGTGAGGGAGGAGGAAACCGCCGGCGAGGCCGTGGAGATCGTCCACTTCCCCGGCGGGCTGTACGCCGTGGCCGAGTGCATCGTCCGCAACCCGTGGGAGGACATCCCCGGCACGTGGCAACGGCTGGTCGCCTGGCGCGAAAGCAGCCCCTACAAGGCCGCCGAGCATCAATGGCTGGAAAAACACGTGCGCGTCGACGTGCCGGGCCGCGAGTTCGCTCTTGAGCTTTACCTGCCTATCGCCAGATAAATCAACACCAAACAACGCAAAACCCTGAGGATAATCGCATCCTCAGGGTTCTGTCAAAGGATACCACCCTCTTGCCACCAGCAACAAAATCACCGGCGTCACCGGCAACCGGAAGCGAATCTGACTGATCGGGCCGGGCACAAAGGTAACGTAGAAGATGGTGATGAGCAAGAACGCCGCCAGCAAGCGCGGGCGCATCCGCAACGCGCCGATGACGAGCAGCACTGCCGCTGCACCGTACATCACGCCCCACAGGGCCCAAAACGCGAGCGCTAACGGCGGCAGCCCACGCAGACGTTCATCGATCACCAGCCGCACGGCTTGCCCAAGCTCACCACGTCCCAGCGCCGCCAGCGCGCGCCCCAGCACGTCGCTTTGCGGCACTGCCATTTCCCAGTCCTGCCCCGTGAAATGGGTGTACCAGAACTTGTGATCTTGCGGGACGAACGACCACAACCAGCTCTGCGTGTGGCTGACGATGAAATCCAGCGGATGTGCGCGCACAATCTCGCCCGCCACCCCGGCAATCTCCTGTAAGCGCCGGTCCAGATCGCGGGCGGTGAGCGTCGCCTGAGGAACCGGCTCCCAGTTGTAACGCTGCGCCGTCTCTGCGATGATGCCGCCGTAGATTTCTTCCCAACGCGGCGTCCAGGGGGCTACAGCCTCGCCGTTGACGCGCGCCAGCGTCGAAACGGCGCTGACGTGCGCCAGGTTGTCGTCGAAGGTGCGCGTGTAGAAGACCTCGCCAAAAACCACGTAGTTGCGCACGAACCAGGGCAACAGCATCACGCCAATCGTCCCCGCGACGATGCCGGCCCCGTGCCACCAACGCCGCCGGTGGACAAAGATACCGTGCGCCAGCAAGGCCAGCAGAGCCAACGGCAGAAACTGGATATTCGGCTTGCACAAAATCCCCGCCCCCAACCACACGCCGCACCACAGCGCGTCGCGGTTACGCCAGCGCAAGAGATAGCGCGCAAACATCCACAAACCCGCCGTAAGCAGCAATCCGAACAGAATTTCGGTAAGCAGCTCATTGCAGAAGCGCCAGGATGAGGGGTTAAGGGCATAGAGCAGCGCCGCCAGATACCCCACCCGCTTTCCGGCAACAAATGTCCCGAACTTGAGCAGCACAACGACGGTGAGCACATCGAGCAACGGCTGCACGAACGCCACGAAATCGGGGTTGGGTCCGCCGATGCTGTACCACGCCGCCACAAACAACGGATACAGCGGCGCGCGGATGTTGTTGGCGCGCAACGGCGGTTCCGAGTTCATCGAATAGACGCCGTGATCGAGCAGA
>JAIOAS010000394.1 GCA_019873725.1 Chloroflexota bacterium
TGCTGGCGACGTTCCCGGTGTTGCTTTTGGCTTGTCGGCGTCCTTATGCGGGGTTGTATCCTCTGTTGTATGTGCTTCCCGTGGGCGCGATGGCGCTGATTTTCCGCGATCTGCCGAAATGGGGCACCCGCCACGCTTCGTTTCTGGCGCCGCTGCCGCTGTTAGCACTGGCGGTAGGGTGGGGGCTGGCGCGGATGCTGCGTCATCGAGCTACCCGTCTTCTTACTCACCTTTGGCTCGGCGCGTGCAGCGTCTTTTTTGTCGTCGTTGCCGTGCGCGCCGACTTGAATTTGCTCGCCGACCCGGCCTACGCGCGCGAGGATTGGCGCGGCGCTGCCGGCTACGTCGCAGCACATCGTGCGTCCGGCGACGTTGTCATCGTCGAGACCGGCTCCGTCTTTCCGGCCTGGGCCTACTACGCAGGATTTGAAGGGCTGCTGCCGCTGCCCGATGACAAACTGCTGGACGTGAATCACGTGTTGCACTACGACAATACTGCGCCTGTGCTCAACGCCGCTTTGCAAGAAGCGTCCGGCGTGTGGCTGGTCACTTGGTTGGAAAACGTCACCGATCCGACCGGCATCGTTCCGGCCCTGTTAGAAACGCTGGGCCAGGAGACCACGGTGGCACAGTTCTACGGTCTGGGATTGCGGTATTTTGCCCTGGAGCGCCGCCCTGACTTTCCTGCCGAACCGTCACTCACCGTGCAGTCGCTGCAGGCCACACTGCCCGGCCTGACGCTGTGGGGCTATCGCCTGCCGGAGACGCCACAGCCCGCCGGAACGCCGTTGGATGTGTGGACTTACTGGATGACTCTGAGGCAGGATGCTCCCGCGGATCGCTTCTACCAGGTGGTGTTACGCCTGCCGGACGCGCGCGGCGACGAGTGGGGACGCTTCAACGGCACGCCGGCCAGCGGCGATTATCGGCCTTCGCGTTGGCCTGCCGAAACGCTTGTCCTGGGCCGGTACGCGCTGACGCCCGACCCGTGGACGCCGCCGGGCGTTTACACACCCACGCTCACCGTTTACGTTGCCGGTGAGGACGAGGCCACGGTGACACTGACCCCTGTGAGGATAGTACTGGCTGCCGGGTTGCCGGTCCTGCCGGAGAGTGCTCTGACCGTTGAAGCGTTGGGTGGCGCGGTCGGAGACCGGCCACAGCAGGGAACCGGAGATCGGCTACAGCCGGAAGCGCCGCTGCGTCTGTTGGGGCTTTGGCTTGGGCGGGAGGTGCTCCATCCGTGCGAAACTGTCGATGGGTGGCTTTATTGGGAGACCGTCGCCGAAACCGCCCAGGGATTTGGTGTCGCCGTAACGCTGGCAGAACACCGTTTGGACTTACCGGTTGTGGCGGAATCGGCGGACCGGGTTCTGGCCGGCGGGACACGTTTCGCCACGCAGTTTCACCTGCCCATTGGCTGCCGCGCGTTGGACATGCGCGCGCCGTTGGAAGTGCGGCTTGCCGACGCATCAGGATCGTCTCTGGCGGCCTGGGGCGGGCCAATGGTCACGATTGCCGCTGAGCGCACATTTACACCGCCGGCGGGCCTTCTGGACGCTGCCGGAGATTTCGGGCCGGGATTCGCCGAACTGGTGGGATACACGGTGGAACCGGCGCTACGCGCGGGGACGCCGTTCACCGTCACGTTCTACTGGCGCGCCGGCGAGACCGGTGATGCGCCCTACACCGTCTTCGTCCACGTGACGCCACCGGATGCGCCTGCGCCGCTCGTCGCACAGCACGATAGCTGGCCTGCGTTAGGGTCCAGGCCGACATACACCTGGGTGCGAGGCGAAATCATTGCCGACGCGCATCCGCTGCCTGGTATCCCGGCGGGAACGTATGCTCTGCGCGTTGGGTTCTATGATGCGGGTGGACGGGTGCCGTTTGTAGGGGACGGGGCAGTGAAGGACCATGCCACTATTCTTCTTGCTGTTGTAGAATAGGGAGCTTTCGCGCTCGAGCGCCTATGGAAAATCCTCTATTCGACCAGGTTTTGACGAGGATAGTGAAATCGGTATAATTAATGCAAAGGATGTGTATGACGTTTGGAGAGACTTATGGAAACTGTGATCGCGCTTCAAAAACCGGAGTTGGTGGAGAAGTTGCAACAATTCGCGCAAGTGCATAATTGTGAAGCGGCCGATTTCCTCAATATGGCTGTAGGAGAATATCTCGACAAAATGGCCCGTGAGAAAATCGCGACAGAACGTCAGGCGCTTGAGGCTCATTACACTGATATCCTTTCCCTTTATTCCGGGCGATACGTAGCTGTCCATCAAGGGCGCGTCGTGGATTCCGATACTGATGCCCGCGCTCTCTATTTACGTATCCGTGAGCGGTATGGCTATATTCCTGTGTTGATCCGGCGCATCACCCCCAAGGCTGACCAGCGCGAGATGGTCTTTCGCAGTCCTCGACTAAGGGGGGGCGCTCCATGAAATACGCTTATGACTTGAATTACACGCCTCCGGTGCCGACCCTTGAACTGTATCTGAGTGTACCTGAACACGATACAATGATAGGGCCCCTGTCGGGGATCATTGATACAGGAGCTGATGGGACGTTAATCCCCACACATTACTTAAATCAACTGAGTGCTACTCCGGTTGATGATGCGTGGGTGCGCGGACAATGGGGTGAATGGCAACCGGTCTTGATGTATATGGTAGATTTACGTGTTGATGCGATAACTGTGCCTGGACTGTACGTCGTTGGCGATGAACTTGGTGACGAAATTGTGTTGGGACGCAATTATCTGAACCGTTTACGACTACTACTGGACGGACCGGCAGCTATATCTGAGTTGCTCGGTTGAGTGTGAAAGTGGTGATCAGGCTACCGCCTTCATGACCGCTCCCTGATACTGCATAGGCAGCAGTTCCCTTTCCGCCAGCAGCGCCTCACGCATCCGGGCGCGGGCGCGGAACAACCGCGATTTCACCGTGCCCATATTCATCGCCAACACCTGCGCGACTTCCTCGTAGCTGTAACCGAGTCGATCCACCAACACGAGCACCATGCGTTGATCCTGCGGCAGGCCGGCGAGCGCGCGATCCAGGAGC
>JAIOAS010000395.1 GCA_019873725.1 Chloroflexota bacterium
GTAGTGAAACGAATGTGATTGCTTCCTCCGCGCCTGATCTCACTGACGTTCTGCGTGAAATTCAGACATTGCTTGAATGGCCTGTCTGAAAACTCCACTGATTCTTGATTCGCTGATTCTTGATTCTTATGAGTACCCACCACCCCATAACCCAAATCCGCAACATCGGCATCATTGCCCACATCGACGCGGGCAAGACGACGCTGACGGAGCGCGTGCTGTTCTACTCCGGGCGCACGTAAAAAGCGCTTACCCCAAACACTCCGCCATATCCGCCTCCACCGTCGTGATCGGCGCGATGGCGAAGTTCTCCACGAGCACCTTCAGCACGCCGGGCGAGACGAAGGCGGGCAGTGATGGCCCCAGCTTGATGTTCTTGATCCCCAGGTAGAGCAGCGTGAGCAGGACGACGACGGCCTTCTGCTCGTACCACGAGAGGATGAAGCTCAGCGGCAAGTCGTTGACGCCCACGCCGAAGGCATTGGAGAGCGCCACGGCGATCTGGATGGCGGAGTAGGCGTCGTTGCACTGGCCTACGTCCAGCAGGCGCGGAATGCCGCCGATGGCGCCGTAGTCGCCCTTATTGAACCGGAACTTGCCGCAGGCCAGCGTCAGCATCACGGTGTCGGCCGGCGTCCGCTCGGCGAATTCGGTGTAGTAGTTGCGGCCTGGCTTCGCGCCGTCGCAGCCGCCGATGAGGAAGAAGTGCTTGATCTGCCCAGCTTTCACCGCCTCGATGACCTTGTCCGCCACGCCGAGCACGGCGTTGCGCCCGAAGCCTACGGTGATATTGACATCCTCTTTGTCCTCCGGGAATCCGCCGAGCGCCAGCGCGCGCTCGATGACGGGTGTGAAGTCCTTGCGCCCGTGCTCGTCCGCTTCGATGTGCTCCACGCCGGGCCACGCCACCAGACCGGTGGTGAAGATGTTGTCCATATAGCTATCGCGCGGCTTCTGGATGCAGTTCGTCGTCATCAGAATCGCGCCGGGGAACTGGGCGAACTCCTTCTGCTGGTTCTGCCACGCGCTGCCGTAATTGCCGTACAGGTGTGCGTACTGCTTCAGGCCAGGATAGCCGTGCGCGGGCAGCATCTCGCCGTGCGTGTAGACCGTGATGCCTTTGCCCTCGGTCTGTTGCAGCAGCATCTCCAGGTCGGGCAGATCGTGGCCGGAGATGAGGATGGCCGGGCCTTTGCGGACGCCGGTCGGCACGGTCGTGGGCACGGGATGCCCGAAGCGTTCGACGTGTCCGCTGTCGAGCAGTTCCATACAGCGCAGGTTCACTTCGCCGGTTTTGAGCGTCAGGGCGATGAGGTCATCCGCGGTCAGCGTGTCGTCGCGGATGGCGCTCAGGGCTTCGCTGAAGAAGTGGGTGACGGCGGGGTCTTCCTTGCCCATAATCCGGGCGTGATCCGCGTAGGCTGCCATCCCCTTCAGCCCGAAGAGGATGAGCGAGCGGAGGCTGGTGACGTCGTCGTTGCGTTGTTCGAGTCGGAGCACGAACTTCGCCGCCTGCTTCAACATCCCCTCGACGGTGTCCGCCGGGACGAGCGCCGCGCCCGCGGGCAGTGCGTCAGCATCCGCGCCAACTGCTGCGACGTAAGCTGCGCGGGTTATCTCCTTGGCGGCCTGCGACTCCAGAACGATGTCGCGCATCCGCTCTGGGTCGAAGTTGACATTGGTGACGGTGGTGAACAGCCCTTCGATAATCGCCGTGTCGGCCTCTGGCGTTTCCTTGCCCAACCCATGCAGCTTATGCGCGTAAAACGCGATGCCGGTGAGGTTTTCGATGAGCAAATCTTGCAGCGCCGCGACCACCGGGTCCTTACCGCAAACGCCGGAGACGGTGCAGGCTTCGCTCTTGACCGCTTGTTCACATTGGTAACAAAACATGGTAGGCCTCCATAAGTGATTTTCACCAAACCTGACGGGCTTTCCGAAACCCGTCAGGTTTTATGTTCTGATGATAGCACACGGAGGCGCTATTGACTACGACAAAAGTCTGATTACAGGGTTACGGCGTAAAAATTTCCCATTGACTGCCCATCGGATCGAGTTCGTAAATCTTTTGGTTGATGTCCTTTACCCAAATCGTAAGGTTGTGCATTCCGTAGCCCTGGCAGCTCTGCCGCCAGGTGTTGAAGCCGCTTTCGGGCGCGGTGGCCCAGCCCAGATGGTCACGCACTTCGGGATAGGTGCGCCAGACGAGGCCGAAGCCGCGAATCGGCTGGAGTAGCCCCGCAGGCGGCGTGAGGCTCGGATCGCTCTCCGGATCGCCTTCTTTGAAGTTGTCGGTGTAAGCCCGGTAGGACTGTCCGCCATAGTTGTTGAAGAAGACATAGATCGTATTGCTTGGTTGCAGCCACAGCATAAAGCCGTGTTCAAAGGGTTGCTGCGCCGCCCAGCCGATTTCTGCCGGGTTCGGGCACTTCCCTGCCATGGCTACGGCCAATTCGGGTACCCAGACATTGGCGCATGCGATGGTAAGCGCGAGTGTCGCCTCTGTCGTACCAACACTGTTGCGCACCTGGAGAACCACCGGGCCACCACTACGGGGAGCAATGGCCGCCGTTCCGCCGTCGGGATCAAGATTGCCGATACCTTCGGTTAGCCCGGCGCCACCCATCCACATGAGATATGCCTCGCTCCCGCCCGTAGCTTTCCAGGTGACGTTGACCGTTTCGCCTTCGACGATGCTCGCGCGATCTGCCGTGAACGACTGGATCACGGGCGCACCGGCAGCCGGTTTGGGCGTCGGGGTGACGCATGTGGTACCGCAGCCGCCGGGGCATGCGTCGGGGCAATAGTAGACCTCGTTTGCAGCGCACGCGGGTGGTGTGCACATCACGAAGGGCGTGTTGGTGGGGCTGGATATCGGTTCAGGCGTCAATGTTGGTTCAGGCGTGAATGTGGGGGTGGGAAGTTCGGCAGTGGGGGTGACACACGTGGTCCCGCAGCCGCCGAGACACTCGCCGGGACAATAGTAGACTTCGTCACCCGTGCAGGCTGGCGGCGTACACATCACGTAGGGGGTCG
>JAIOAS010000396.1 GCA_019873725.1 Chloroflexota bacterium
ACATCGCCTTCGCCCAGGTAAACGTCTGTCACCTCAAAACCGTTATCGGTAAGGCGGAATTCACGCTTTTGGTTGGAATGTTTGCCGCCGCGCGATTTAAGGATTTGAAAGACGCGGTTGGTCTCGCCGAGGCTGAACTGGTAGTTGAGCAAAATCGCCGTATCCACCATCGAGGAGATTTCGTTGCCGGAGATTTCCATATAACTGGTGGTGCCGGTAAGCTGGTTGAGCAGCATGATGGTGATACCCCGCTCCTTGCAGGCGTTGAGCAAGCGCATCAGATACTCAAAAGCTATCTGCTGACCACCCATACGATAGCAGGCCGAGATGGCATCTACCACCACGTGGTCGGGGCGGAACGCCTCAACGCGCTCCAGGGCGCTAAAGTAGTGCTCTTCGGCGCCTTGGGACTCGGGGAAACTGGTTAAAAAGGCCAGCCGACCCGTTTCAAGATGCGATCGCAGGCTGATGCCGGCGCTCGATACGTTGTGGATCAGCGCTGCTTCGGATTCCTCAAAGCCAATGTACAGCACTCGCTCACCGCGCTGGCAGGCGGCGGCGACAAAGGTGGCGGCCAGCGTGGTTTTGCCTGCGCCGGGTAGCCCGGCCAGCAGGATGCACGCGCCCCGCCGGTAGCCGCCGTCCAAAAGCTCGTCCAGGCGCGCGTTGCCGGTGGAGACTTTCTCGCCCAGCGGTTTGTGACGCAGCCCTACCGAAGAGATGGGCGCTGCGCGCAGGCCGGTGGGGGTGATCACATAGGGGTATTCGTTGCGACCAAAGCCGGAGCCGCGGTACTTGATCACCCGCAGCCGCCGCGTGGAGATCTGCTCGGTCACCCGCGCGTCCAGCGCCAGGATGCAGTCGCCCATGGACTCGAAAAAATCCTCGTAAGGCGATGCGCCGCCGCGGCTGGACGGACGGACGGTCAGGATGGCCGCCAGACCGGCTGCTTGCAGCCAATCGTTGAGGGCGTGTAGCTCGTTGCGCACCTGTTGGGGCGTGTCGAACAGGCGCAAGATGACCTCCAGGGCGTCAATCACGATGCGTTTGGCGCCCATCTCTTTGCTCTTTCCGGCGGCGATGGCCAGCAGCCCCTTGAGACTGAAATCGCCGCTCATTAGCGTTTCCGGCTTGATGCGCCCATCGAGCAGAAACAGGCGGTTTTCTCGCTCCAGCGCGGGCAGGTCCCAGCCCAGGGTGGCGGTGTTCTGCCGCAGATGCTCGAGCGGCTCCTCAAAGCCGATAAAGATGCCCGGTTCGCCGGCCAGGGCGCCCCGATAGAGGAATTCCAGGGCCAGCAACGTTTTGCCCGATCCAGATCCACCGTTGATCACCGTGGTACGGCCGCGCGGCAGCCCGCCTTGCAGAATGTCATCCAACCCTGGAATGTGGGTGGGAGCTTTTTCCAGATTCTTGAGCATGGTCGGTCCTCCTTGTATTTTTCCCATTTTCTTAAGGCATTTCAAGAGAATGTCAAACCTTTCGCACTTGCCCTGCGCAGGGGTGGCTTGCGGTCGAGATGCGCTAATTGCGCTCGTTCTTGCTCTGGGGGTACGTTGCGCATCGCATCATGCCTTTCCGTCACGTTCTGTGTGTGACACCACAGCCCCCCGAATGGCCGGGAGCAGCTCGGTGAATAAGGCGCGCTTGACCACGTAGCCGTTCGCGCCGCTGGCGGCCGCTTCATCACGATACTCCTGCACGTCGTAGCGACTCAACATAATGACGCGCGCGTCAGGGTGCACGGCTCGCAACAGGCGCGTGGCTTCCAGGCCGTTCAGATCGGGCATCCGGACGTCCATCAGCACCACGTCTGGTTTGAGGTGCGCGGCCTGCGTCACGGCGTCTTGGCCGTTGCCGGCTTCGCCAATCACGACGATGTCCGGTTCGGCGTTGAGAAAAGTGTTCAAATGCCCGCGAAAATGCGCGCTATCGTCCACCACCAACACCCGTATGGGTTGCATACTTCCTCCCTGATTGTAATGCAGTCCTGCCCTACTTTCAGTATACAGGGAAGTTTTGCCTGTGGCTATAGGGGATTCCCCTATTTTGGAGCCTTATCATGCTTGCCGGTGCGCAAAGCGCGGATCTGACGATCCGCGCGAAGCAAAATGCGGATTGAGCCAGAGCGCAAAGCGCGGATCTGGCGATCCGCGCGAAGCAAAATGCGGATTGAGCCAGAGCGCAAAGCGCGGATCCGGCGATCCGCGCGAAGCAAAATGCGGATTGAGCCAGAACGCAAAGCGCGGATCTGACGATCCGCGCGAAGCAATCTAAGGGTCTGTAGATAAACAACTTCCCGCTCGGGCCGGTTTCTGACCGTGCCCGCCACGGCCTGAGGCTAAAGTGATCTTTTACCAGACCTACGAGTCCAGACTAATGACCCCTTTACGGATGGCGTACTGCGTCAATGCTGCCGTGCTGTGTACGCCAAGCTTGTCCATCAGGCTGGCTTTGTGGTTTTCGACGGTTTTGACGCTGATGTGCAAGACGTCCGCAATGTCGCGGTTGGGATGGCCCTCGGCGACCAGTTGCAACACTTCACGCTCGCGGGGGGTGAGGGCCGTGTAGCGATCTTCCGACGTGGGCGTTGCCCCAGCGTTACCCGTCATCGCTATACCGGCGGCCTCCGGACCGAAAAAGACATTGCCGTGGTAGACGGCCCGGATGGCGGCGATTAACTCTGTGGGGGCTGCTTTTTTGACGATATAGCCGGACCCGCCGGCCCCCAGAATGGCGTGGATGTAGGTTTCGTCGGCGTGCCGGGTCAGGATCAGAACTTTGGTATCCGGCAACTGCGCCTTGATCTGGCGGGTGGCTTCGATGCCATTCAGACCCGGCATACTGATGTCCATCACCACCACGTCCGGGCGGCGTTGTTGCGCCAGTTGGACCGCCGCCCGCCCATCCTCGGCTTCCGCAACTACGGCCATATCGGCCTCCGCCTCGAGCAGCGCGCGTAATCCCTTACGCACAATCGTGTGATCTTCGGCCAGCAAGATGGTGATTCTGTAC
>JAIOAS010000397.1 GCA_019873725.1 Chloroflexota bacterium
GAATCTTCACGAATTTACACTAATTTTGTATTCTTTATTCGCGGAGATTTGGCAAATGGAAACATTCGTGAGGATTGGTGTAGATTCGTGGTTTACTTTCCAACAGGGGGTTAGCGATGCGGAAAAAAGAAGTGACGGTGGCGATGGTGGCTTTGGGAGGCTATGGGAATTCATATTTGCCGGAGTTGTTTAATGCTTCAGCGGAGCATAACGCGCGCTTTGTCGCCGGGATCGATCCGAATCCGGTCACTTGCCGGTTTTTGGACACCTTCAAGGAGACCGGCGTGCCGATTTACCCCGACCTTGATGCCTTCTATGCCGCATCTTCGGCGGACCTGGTTGTCCTCTCGCCGCCGATTCACCTGCATCTGCCGTTTGTGCAGAAGGCGCTGGCGCACGGCTCGCACGTCCTCTGCGAAAAACCCGTCACGGCGACGGTGCAGGACGCCTGGAAGATGGTCGAAGCGCGGGATGCAGCGGGGAAATTTGTTGGCGTTGGCTACCAGTGGTCTTACTCGCCGGCGATTCAGGCACTCAAGCGCGACGTGATGGACGGCGTGCTGGGCCGCCCGCTGCGGCTGCGAACGAAGGTGTTCTGGCCGCGCGGTGACTCGTACTACGGGCGCAATACCTGGGCGGCGAAGCTGAGAGCGCCCAACGGTGCGTGGATTCTCGATAGCCCGGCCCATAATGCGACGGCGCACTACCTCCACAACTGCTTCTACGTCCTCGGCGAGACGCGCGAGACGAGCGCATGGCCTGTCGATGTCCAAGCCGAACTCTACCGTGCCAACCCAATCGAAAACTACGATGCCGCCGCCATACGCTGCCATACGGAGTCTGGCGTCGAAGTCTTGTTCTACACCGCGCATCCCGTTCCCAATAACATCGGCCCAATCTTCAGCTACGAATTCGAAAACGCAGAAGTGATTTACCAGGCGTATAGTGATTCGATACTGGCGCACTTCCGCGATGGCAGCGTGAAAGACTACGGCAATCCGTATGCCGGGCAGATCGAGAACAAGCTATGGCAGGCCGTCGACGCAGTGCGTACCGGTACACCTCTTGCGTGCAGCATCGAAGGCGCAATTCCCGAAGTCATGTGCACCAATGGCGCGCAAGAGTCGATGTGGGAGATCGCCGAATTCCCGAGATCGCTGCTGCGCACCCGCCTGGATGTCGAACGAGACGACCGCCTGACCTGGGTGGAGGGCTTGCAGGAGACGTTCGAGGCGTGCTACGATCGGGGCGTCTTGCCTTCTGAATTGGGCACGGTTCCCTGGGCCAGGTCCGGCAATCTGATTGACCTGCGCGATTACCGCGAGTTCCCGGCGTTCCATTAAGATATGATTCTCAAAGCTGATACCATTCCCGTCGTTAACGGCCGCCGCCCCTACGACCTCGGCGACCGCGAAATCGTCGTCCACCACTTCGTCACGCGCGTGACCACGCCTGAGAACCCCTTCACACCGCACAAACACGCCGTCCCGGAACTGTGGTTCATCATCGAGGGCGACGCGCTGGTGACCTTGGACGGCATCGAGCACCCCGTCGAAAAAGGCGATTTGATCGTCATCGATCCGTGGGTAGAGCACGGCCTGCACGCCGACAAACAGGCGACGTGGATTTGTTTGGGATGATGCAGGATGCAAGAGGCAAGAAGCGCAAGTACGCATCACGTTTTACGTTTTACGTTTTATGAAGGTAACGACAACTCATGCTTATCACCATAACCACTGATTTTGGCACCCGTGACGGGTATGTGGGCACGATGAAGGGGGTGATCGCGGGGATTGCGCCGGGCGTGCCCTGTATCGACATCACACAGGAGATTCCGCCGCAAGACGTGCGCAGCGCGGCCTATGTGCTGTGGACGGCGCTGCCGTACTTCCCGCCGGAAAGCATCCATGTCGTCGTGGTTGATCCCGGCGTGGGGACGGCACGGCGGCCGATCGCAGCGCGCACGCCGTGGGGGACGCTCGTGGGGCCGGATAATGGCATCTTCTCCTACGTGTGGGAATCCGCCCCGCCCATGCGCATCGTCGAACTGGCGAACCCCGCTTACCGCAACGTGGCGGTCAGCAGTACCTTTCACGGGCGCGACATCTTCTCCCCGGCGGCGGCGTATCTTGCGCGTGGCGTCCCACTGGATGAATTCGGCCCGGAAGTCACCGACCCGGTGCGCCTGCCCGCGCCGCTCCTCACCGTGACCGATACGACTATTACCGGGGAGGTCATCTACATCGACCATTTTGGCAACGTCATCACCAGCATCGGGCGGCTGGTTTGGGACGGCGCGTTGCTGGCCCTCGATCCGGCGTTTGGCGAAGTCCCGTCGGGAATCATCAACGCCGGGCGCGTCCGCGTCATTGCTGCCGGACGTGACCTCGGCCCCGTCCGCCGCACCTACGGCGAGGTTGAACCGGGCGAACCGCTGGCCCTCGTCGGCAGTGAGGGCCTGCTCGAACTTGCCGTCAACCGTGGTCACGGCGCGCAGGCATTGGGCCTTGCCATCGGCGACGCTGTTGAAATTGCATTGCACTGAATTGGCGTCCCTTGCCTGTCGCAGGTCAATCTGACTGACGACTATCAGAATTAGAGGAGTGTTACCGAACCTGTGGTACCGCCCTGATAATGGAAATGGGCGCAGGACTATTCGACTATCAGACTATTTTTAGAGGAGCTACCGATGAACGACTGTTTTGTCATAAAAGGTGGTGTGCCCCTTCGCGGGGAAATCTTTCCAAGTGGCAACAAAAACGCCGCGCTGCCCACGCTGGCGGCAACGTTGTTGACCGACGAACCGGTCATCCTGCGTAACCTCCCGGCGATCCGCGACGTGGAGGTGATGGCCGAACTGCTGCAAATCCTCGGCGCGGACGTCGAGCGGCTGGATGCCAAAACCTGGAAAATCCAGGCGCAGCAGGTCTGCTCGCCGACGAACGACATGGACCGCGAGCTGTTCCGCGCCATTCGCGGTTCGATCCTGATCGCCGGG
>JAIOAS010000398.1 GCA_019873725.1 Chloroflexota bacterium
GCGTGCGCCGCCAGCAGGTCGCCCTGGACGCGCAGCAGGTTGCGCCCGCGAATGGGGAAGTGCAGCGTGGTTTCGATACCGACTTTGTCCTGGATCAGCGCGCAGACCGCCCAGGGACTCATCCGCATCCGCGCCATCGGGCTGTCGGCTACGTTGATGACGTCGGCGCCGGCCTCGGAGAGCAGCGTCGCGCCCGCCAGCAGCTTGTGCGTCGCCAGGCCGCGCGGCGGATCCATCTCCACGGCAAGCACAAACTGTCCCGCGCCCAGTTTCCGGGACAGGCGCGAGGGTTGGTCGGGTGAAATGCCCTCGTGAACCGGCTGCAACGCTGCCGCACGTTCGAGCGGCGCGCAGACCACGGGCGGGCCGGCGTCCAGCGCCGCGCGAATGGCGGCGATGTGCGCGGGCGTTGTCCCGCAGCAGCCGCCGATCAGATTGGCCCCGGCCTGGCAGAAAGCCCAGGCGTACTCGCCAAAATACTCCGGCGTCGCCGGGTACATAATCCGCCCGGCGACCTGCTCCGGCCAACCGGCGTTCGGCTTCACCCAAAAACGGCCTTCCGGCACAGCCTCTCGCATCTGCTGGACGAGACGCACGAGCTGCACAGGGCCGCCGGAGCAGTTCACCCCCACCACATCCACGCCCGCTTCCCACAACCGCCGCGCGACTTTCGCGGGCGAGTCGCCGAGCAGCGTGCGGTCGTCGCGCGTGAACGTCATCGAGGCAATGACGGGCAAATCGCAGAGCGCGTGGGCAGCCTCGACGGCTTCGAGCATCTCGTACAGATCAGAAAAGGTCTCCATCACCAACAGATCAACGCCGGCTTCCACCAGCGGCGCAATCTGCGCGGCAAAGGCATCACGGGCTTGCTCCTTCGTCACCCGTCCAAACGGCGCGAGGCGCACGCCCAACGGCCCAACGTCGCCCGCCAACAACACATCCCTGAACGATGCGGCAACCACGCGCCGGGCCAAATCCACGCCCGCGCGGTTGATGTCGGCGATTTTGTCCGCGAGACCATGCGTTGCCAGCTTGTACGGGTTCGCGCCGAAGGTGTTGGTGAGGATGATCTGCGCGCCCGCTTCGATGTAAGCGCGGTGAATTTCCCCCACCAGCGCGGGCCGGCTCAGGTTCAGTTCGTCGAAGCAGGTCCCAAACGGAACGCCGCGCCCGTGCAACATCGTCCCCATCGCGCCGTCGGTCAATACCGGTTTTGAGGCTTCCGCCAATAACGTCAGTAACTTTTCTCTAGACATCGTTTCCCCTCATAAAGATACAGGATGCAGGATGCAAGATGCAGGATGCAAGACAGAATTCTTGCTTCTTACCTCTTGCTCCTTGCTCCTTGCCCCTTGCCTCTTGCTTCTTGCTTCTTGCCTCTTGCCCCTTGCTTCTTGCCTCTTGCTTCTTGCCTCTTACTTCTTGCCTCTTGCACCGCAGCCATCATATTGCGTAACGCCGGAATGACTTCGTCCCACGCGCGGGTCTTGAGGCCACAATCGGGGTTCACCCAGATTTGCTCCGGCTGGAGATGGTGCACGAAGCTCTGCAGCTTGCCCGCGATGAATTCGACGGTGGGCACAACCGGGCTATGGATGTCGTAGACGCCGGGGCCGACCTCGCGGGGATAGCCGTAGTCTGCCAGCGCGCGCAGCATCTCGTCGCCGCTCCGCGCGTTTTCAATGGAGATGACGTCAGCGTCCAACCCGTCAATTGCGGAAAGGATGTCCTGGAACTCGGAGTAGCACATATGCGTGTGGATTTGCGTTTCGGGGGCGGCGCCGCCTACGGTCAAGCGGAATGCATCTACGGCCCAGGTGAGGTAGGCGTCCCAACGCATGGGCTTGAGCGGCAGACCCTCGCGCAGCGCCGGTTCGTCCACTTGAATCGCGCGCGCGCCGGCCGCTTCCAGGTCGGCGATTTCATCGCGCAGCGCCAGCGCGATCTGGTAGGCGATGATGTGGCGCGGGATGTCGGTGCGCGGGTACGACCAGTTGAGAATCGTCACCGGGCCGGTGAGCATCCCCTTGACCGGCTTCTGCGTGTACGACTGCGCCACGCGGAACTCGCGCACGGTCATCGGCTGCGGGCGGCTGACGTCGGCGTAGATGATCGGCGGGCGCACGTAGCGACTGCCGAAGCTCTGCACCCAGCCGTTCTGCGTGAAGGCGAAGCCCGTCATCTTCTGCGCGAAGTATTCGACCATGTCGGTGCGCTCGGATTCGCCGTGGACGAGCATATCCAGCCCCAGGCCATCCTGCACGCCGACGGTGTAGCCGATGAAGGCGTCAATCCCGGCTTCGTATTCGGCCTGGCTGATCTCGCCCTTGTTGAAGCGCGCGCGCAGGCGGCGCACCTCCGGCGTCTGCGGGAACGAGCCAATCGTCGTGGTGGGGAACGGCGGCAACTGCACTTGCAACGAACGGCGCTCGTTGTAGGGCAACGCGCGGGTGAAATCCGAAGGTTGCAGCGCGTCGAGCCGCGCTTGCACGGCGGCATCGGCAGGCGCGAAGGCGCGGAAAGCATCCCATGCCGCGTCAATGTCAGCGGTTTCGCCGGTCGCCAATAGCCGCAACTCAGCGAGCTTCTCTTCGGCAAAGGCGAGCACGCCGCGCAGCGCGCCGGGCAGCGCCTTCTCGCGGGCGGCGGTGTACGGGACAAACTGCAACGACGACGACGGGCCGATGCGCATCTGAGGCGCATAGCCGCGCAGTGTCTCCAAAAGCGCCAGTGTTTCGGCGGGACGGACACGCCACACACTGCGCGCATCCACCACGCCCGCGCCGAGCGTCTTCTCTTGCGGCCACCCGTGCGTCTGAAGCAGCGCCAGGGTGTTGCCGCGCGTGAAGTCGAGCGAAATCGCGTCCACGGGCAGCGCGACAATCCAGGGGTAATTCTGGCCCACATCGTCGAAATAGGTCACCAGGTTGAGCGATAGTCCGGCTTCCGCCAGCGTGGTGTAAGTCGTCTCGACATCGTCGCGCAAT
>JAIOAS010000399.1 GCA_019873725.1 Chloroflexota bacterium
TGAGCAGCGCAATGCGCGGGCGTCTACCGTGAATTGGCAGTTCACGACTCAGGATGCGCGCATCAAACTCAAGCAGCTCTACCCGTCATTTAATTCTTGAAAGAACACTAGTATAATTACGCCGGAATGTTAACGCTTGTCAATTGCACGCTTTCCGGCAATCTGGCGCAGGGCGGCGCGGGCGGCAGTAACGGCATATACAGTGAGGGCAGTGGGCAGGCGGCCGATGGCGGTAGTGGCTATGGCGGCGCAATTTTCAATGAAGGCGGCAGCGTGGCGATTCTGGCAAGCACGGTGGCCGGCAATACGGTTGTGGCAGGCGCGGCCGGGATTGGCTATAATGGCAGTTACGACGGCAACCCCGGCGCGGCGGACGCGGGCGGTGTCTACAACCATGCCTCTACACCAACAACGAGCAATCCTACGTGCAAAGCCCGGCCTTCGACTTTTCCGGGCTGACGCACCCCTACGTCAAATTCGACCTGTGGTGGGAATCCGAGTATGACTACGAGGGCGCCAGCCTGCAAGCCAGTGTGGACGGCGGCGCGACGTGGGAGACCCTCGGCAGTTGGGATGGGTTCAACTGGTACAACAGTACTCCGGAAGCATTGGCCTTCGAAGATGGCTGGAGCGGCGACCCGAACACCGACGCTAACATGGTCGCCTATATGGCCAGTTACGGCTGGCGCACGGCGCTGCACAACCTGTACGACCTGGCCGACGAACCCTACGTCCTGCTGCGCTTCTTCTTCGGCTCGGATGCTGCGACAACCTATGACGGCTTTGCCTTTGACAACTTTGAAATCCGTTCCGGCTGCGCGTGGCTGGAGACCGCCGCCGGCGACGACTGGCACACCGCCGGCAACTGGGACTGCGGCCACATCCCCGGCGCGGAGGAAATCGCGTTGTTGCCGTGGTTTGATGACCTGATTACACCGACGATTTCCGCCAATACCACCGTGGCTGCGGTGGGCGTAGAGGACAACCTCATCCTGGACGGCGGCGACCTGACCACGCGCTACGTCTACGAGTATGGCCTTGTGTACATCGCTGAGGGCCACGAGGTCAACCTCACCGGCAGCGGCAACGCCTGGGAAGCCACCTGGGAGACGAAGGATTGGTGGGACGACCAGTGGGGCGCGACGACGAATGGCCTGGTGCGCTTCAGCGGGCCGGGCGTGCAGCGCATCGTCCACTATTACGACGATGCTTACTTCACGCCGAGCCAGTACGCTCAGTTCTACGACGTGGTGGTCGAAAATGGCAGTCACGTTGAAGCGCAGAGCCATCTGCATGTCGAACGCAACCTGACCGTGCAACCGGGCGGAACGTTGGCGATGGGTGTGTCCGCGCCGGTGCCGAACGAAACCACATGGAATCTCCAAGAAGTTGAATTCGCGCTGACGGTGAACGGCGCGCTGACCAACAACGGCACACTCCGCCAACAGAAGACCCTCGGCGCGGCCTATTACGATGCCGCTTTCTTCGATACGGGTGGTTACGGTGGATTAAAGATCAACCCCAGCGGGTTCAATCTCGGCCCGACCACCGTGCAGATTCGCGGCGGGCAGGAGTGTACCACCGTCCCCGGCGAGACGCTCAAACGCTGCTTCAACATTGCGCCGACCAAAACGCCCGGCAGCCCCGGTGTCGCCGTTACTTTCTACTTTAGCGCCGCCGACCTCCCCGCTGGACATACGTGTGAGAATGTCAATCTTTACCATCACGACGGCATCACCTGGAGCCTGCCTATCACGTTGGATGTCACCTATGGTACAGCCGGCCGTCAGTGCACGACCGAGCCGTACTCCATCCGCGTCACCGGCGTCACGGACTTCTCGCCCTTCGTGTTGACCGGCAGCGGCGCCGCACCGACCGCTGTGCGCCTGCGCGGATTCACTGCCTGGCCTGGTTTTGCGCCTGTATCCCTCACCGGCGGCATCACCCTGAGCATGTTGGCCTTGTATGGCACAAAACGGCTCAAGCGCACTGCATCGCAGAAGCGCAGAGCACACAAAACGTTTTGACGTTCGACTTTTGATAAGGAGACAAGCATGAACGAGTACCCGGTTTACAGCGCACCAGAGATTATCTACGCTGGCGATTTGGAAATCCAGGCCGGCAGTCCACTCAGCATTGTGGACACTATGGATCTGGAAGACCTGGACTGGTAAGCGGCAAGCCTCATCACGGCATGGGCGGCCTCAAACAGGCCACCGGATTCACCGGCGGCCTGTTTTTTTGCCACCAAAGGGTGAAATTGTGTGAACTTTCTCCTCCTGGGGTGCATGTAACCCATAGATCGACAAAGCAAACCAATTCTATCAATTTAATCAACAGGAGGAGAACAATGAACCGCACGTTTCGTTTCGCAATCGCTTTGTTAGTTTTGGTGATTGTAATCTTGTCAGGTTGTAGTGTTCCGCACGCTACCCCAGCGCCGGCTGCTACCCGCGAAGCCTACCGGCTACCGCCTGAGAATCGCCCACAGGCGACCACCGTGCCAGGCGAGTATGCCGTGGTAAAGACAGTCGAAGTCGAAAAAGTCGTGGAAGGCGTTGTCCCCAGCGCTTCCACAGGCGGCACGGACGAGCCGAACGACCAGCCCTACGGCGACGTCTTCTTCGAGAGTTACGGCGTCAATCCTCGCATCGACGCCGAGGACGATAACCTCTCCACCTTCGCCGTGGATGTGGACACGGCCTCGTACACCGTGATGCGGCGCGTCATCCGCGATGGCTATCTGCCCGACAAAGATTCGGTGCGCGTTGAGGAATACATCAACTTTTTCGAGCAGGGCTACGAAGCGCCCACAGAGAGCGCGTTTGGCATCACGATTGATGGTGCGCCCTCACCCTACGTGGAGAACTACCATCTGGTTCGCATCGGCCTCAAGGGCTACGAAGTCCCGGCGAGTGAACGGCCCGACGTGGTGCTGACCTTCGTCATCGACGTG
>JAIOAS010000400.1 GCA_019873725.1 Chloroflexota bacterium
CGTATGGGCGAAAAGCTGGTCTTCTGGCGCGATGCGGCGGGGAAGGTGGCGTGCGCGCGCGATCGGTGCGTGCATCGCGGCGTGGCGTTGAGCAAGGGCAAGGTCTTGTCCAATGGGATGTTGCAGTGTCCCTTCCACGGCTTCGAGTACGATGCGAGCGGTAAAGTGACCAAAATCCCGGCGAACGGCAAAAATGCGCCCGTGCCGGAGCGTTTCAAGGTCCACAGCTATCCCACGCACGAGGCCCACGGCTTTATCTGGATCTGGTGGGGCGAAAATCCGCCCGCCGACCTCCGACCGCCCCTGTTTTTCGACGACCTGGACGACACCTTCACTTATGGTCAGGTCCGCGATCCATGGGACGCGCATTATTCCCGCGTCATCGAGAACCAGCTCGACGTGGTGCATCTGCCTTTTGTGCACTACAACAGCATCGGGCGCGGCAACCGTACGCTGGTGGATGGCCCCATTGTGAAGTGGGTAACCGATGAGCGCTTCTGCCATTTTGTCTACAATCGCGTGGATGACGGGACGCCGCCGCGCCGCCCGGACGAGATGCCTGAACCTGACCCGGAGCGCGATTATCACCTGTGCTTTATCTACCCCAATATCTGGCAGAACTACATCAGCGACAAAGTCCGGGTCATGGCGGCGTTTGTGCCTGTGGATGACGCGCACACAGTGCTGTATTTGCGCTTTTACCAGCGATTTATGCGTGTGCCGGTGCTGCGTGAATTGATCAACTGGCTGGCCGGGTATTTCAACTTATATGTTGCGCATCAAGACCGCCGCGTCGTCGTCACCCAGGAACCGAAACCTTCCGCCCTGAAGATGGATGAGAAGCTGATCCAGGGCGATCGTCCAATTATCGAATACCGGCGGCGGCGACAAGAACTCATCGACGCCGCCAGAGCACAACCCCGACAATAGCAATAACGAATGCCACCGCGCCGATCATGAGCGCGACAGTCCGTGTGGAGATGGATGGCTCAGGCGTCTCCGGTGTGACGGTAGGCTCTTCGACAATCGGCTGCGGTGTGGCGGTGGGCGCTGGCGTTTGTGTGGCTGGCGGCGTGGGCGTGTCGGTCGGTGCAGGCTTGCGCAGGCGGATATAGTTGCTGCTGGCTTGCATATTGTTGTGCTCGTCGCTTTCTTCCACCCGCCCCACGCCGTCCTCCATCGCGTCATCCACCCAGGCGAGGACGACAAATGGCCCGGTGTCGTCCGGCTCCCAGCGCGCATTGCTGTCCGGGCCGTTGTTGGCAACGAGGAGCATCTCCGCACCGGGGGCCAGGGGATAGGCCGTCTCGGCCCAACTGACGAGTTCGCTATTCACCCAAAACCCGCAGCGGAACCCACCCAGCACGGCGGCACTGCCGACGTTTTTGACAACGGCGCGGAAGGTGACGCCTTCATCCTTATTGGGTGAATTCTCAATCCATGCAACCTTGCTTACGATGAGGTCGGGCCGCAGGTCGGCGGGCGCGGTGACGTCGTCGGTTGTGTCCGGCTCCGGCAAGGGCACGTCGGCGCGGTCGAAGACCCAGAATTCCCACAGCGAATAGCCCCACTCTGTCCCGCGCTTCAGTCCTTCCATGCGCACGTAGCGCCCGCGCGCAGTGACGAGGTGATCGTCCTGCCCGCCATCGCCCGCCGTTTCGTGGACCAGGTCCGTCCAGGTTGCGCCGTCGTCGGAGACTTGCAACTTGTATTCCTTGCCATAGGCCGTTTCCCAGACCAGCACGATGCGGGCGATGTCACGGACTTCGCCCAGGTCAACCGTGATGAACTGGGGATCGCTATACGCGGATGCCCAACGCGAATTCAGCCGTCCGTCCACGGCATTCTCGCCTGCCAGATTGGCGCTCTCCACCGAGGAGACTTCGACGGGCCGCCCAACCGAGAGGATGCCTGTGGGCGCGGGCAGCGGGGTGGGCGTCGGCGCGGGCGTTGGGGTGGGGATGGGCGTTGCGGCGACGATCCACGCCGGGCGCACGGCGAGGTTGCGGATGCTGTACGTGCTGGTGACGGCGACCTCCAAGCCCCAGTCGTGTAGCGTGTCGAACGTGCCGTCTTCGGTCATATCCATCTCCACGCAATCGCTGTTCCCCGGCCCCCACGACCACGGCAGATAGCCGATTTCGTTGAGCGCGCACTGTTCGATGATTGTCTGGTAGGGGATGCAGCAAGTACAGCCCGGTCCCTTGTGCGCGAACTCGCCGACGATGAGCGGCAGATCCAGCTCCACCGATTCCTGGATTTCATCGATGACGAGCTGCGCCACCTGCGAGCCGCGCCACGCGCTGGGCCACCACATGTGGATGGAGAACATAAGGTTATGGTCAGGATCGGCCTTGATCAGGTATGGCCCATTCTTCTGCAAGCCGTTGATGTCTTGTCCCCACCCAGAGGAATCGATGATCAGTGGCACATGGATGCCCGCCGCGCGCATCCGCCAAATCGCCAGCGTGTATCCCGCGAGATATTCATCATCGGGCACGATGCTGTTACCGGCTTCGTTGGCGATGTTGATGAGCAGATACGCTTCGTGCTTCTTGAGCACGGCGAGCACGTCGGGCCGTACCCAATAGTCCACACACACTTGCAAGTTTTCCCATTTCCCCGTCGAATCGTGACAATCCACCAGCGGAATCAACTGGTGATTGATGGCATTGGTGATGGCGATGTCCAGCTCTTCCGCCGAACCTTCCGTCAGCCAGACGATGCGCACAACGTTCGCGCCGGTCTTGGCGATTTCGGGGAACGCCGGGATGCCGTCGCGGTCGGTGTAGATGACCATCTTGTTCACGCCGTACAGGATGACCTTGTTGCCAAAGCGGTCGTAGAGGTGACGGCCCTGGACCCGGAATCCGGGGTATTGCCCCGTTTGCGCTTGCGCCTGAAGATTGCCCTGCCACAGCCAAAG
>JAIOAS010000401.1 GCA_019873725.1 Chloroflexota bacterium
TCAATGCCGGCGAGCATATCGGCCAACGGCGTCTCACCGGGCGCGATGATGAGGTTGGTGGGGGCGGGATTCGGTTGGTTGAACAGCCCGCGCGAGCCGTTGCCGGTGGATTCGACGCCGGATTGGGCGGCAGTCTTGAGGTCGTAGAGGAAGCCGTTGAGCGTGCCCGCGCCGATGAGGACGTTGCGGCGGTGCGGCACGCCCTCGTCGTCGTAGGCCGCGCTGCCGAATTTGCCGTCGACCGTTGGGTCATCCACCAGCGTAAGTTTGGCGTCGAACAGCTTCTCGCCCACTTTGCCCGCCATAGGGGAGATGCCTTTGTAGACGTTCTTGCCGTCAACACCCTCCATCAGCGGCAGTCCCAACACCAACGCGCCGCTCGGCGAGAACAGCACCGGCATCCGGCCCGGCGTGAGCGTGCTGATTCGCTGCGCCTGCCGCAGTTTGTCGCCGAGTCGCCGCGCAGGGAGCATATAGTCGGCGTCCCAGACGGTCGCGCCGAGCATGTCGAACATAATGAGAATGTCGTCACCTTTGACGCGATGCACTTCTACCTGGAGCGCAAACGGCGAGCGGGTGAACGTTACGTCCGCGCCGGCCTGGTTGCGGATGGTGGCCTGGTTGACGCCCCGTCTGAGGGTGACGTTGAGCAGCACATCGGGGTCAATGTCGCGCAGGTAGGCGATGACTTCCTGCCCAATTTCCACCATGCGCGCTACCGGGAGGTCGGCAATGGCGGTGTCGAAGGTGCGCACGTCCGGGCCGGGTTGCGGGCCGGGGAAGGTGAGGGGGATTTTATCGCCGTAGGCCGCCGATTCCAGGGCGTTACGAATGAGCTTGTCCGTCGCCGTCAGATCGCTGGACGCGGCAAAGCCCAGTCGCCCGTCCTTGATGACACGCACGGCGATACCGGCGGTCTCCTCGACTTTGCTGGTCTTCAATTGGTTGGCTTCGAAGTTGACCGTGGTGGTCTCGTTTTTGAGGTGCATCACCTCGACCTGTTCTGTTTGGGGGATGAGTTGCGCTAACACGTCCATGGCTATTTCCCTCCAATCACGACGTTCTGAATCCGCACGTGGGGCGCGCCGAACGCGACGGGCAAGGGGAACTGCCCGCCCTTGCCGCAGCCGCCGGCCCCTTGAATCCACTTGAAATCGTTACCGATGGCGTCGATGTTCATCAGCGTGGTGAACAGGTTCCCCGCCAGGATCACGTCCTTGACCATTTCGGCAATCTGCCCGTCACGGATCATATAGGCGTAACCGGAGCTGAACGAGAAGCTCTCCAGTTCGGTGTTACCGCCATAGGCATCGCAGGCGTAGATGCCGAGTTTGATGTCCTTGATCATGTCCTCAAACGGCGTCGTGCCGTTCTCGATGGCGGTGTTGGTCATCCGCACAATCGGCGCGTGGCGGTAGGTGATGGCGCGGGCATTGCCGGTAGGACTTTCGCCCATTTTGGCCGCCGTCTCGCGGGAGTGCAGCCGCCCCACCAGGATGCCGTTCTTGATGAGGTCATTGCGCCGGGTGGGCGTGCCCTCGTCGTCGTATTTGTGCGTGCCGCGCAAGCCGGGAAGCGAACCATCATCGAAGACGTTGAGGATGTCCTGCCCGAAGCGCCGCCCCAACACCATCATCTCCCGCGCTCTGGGATTCTCGTAGATGAAGTCGGATTCGGAGAGATGGCCGAACGCTTCGTGGATGAAGACGCCGCCGAGCATCGGGTTGACGACGACTGGATACTGCCCACCGACGACCGTCTCCGCGCTCAGGAGTTCTACGGCGTGGCGAGCGGCAGTCTGCGCCAGCGCCTCGTGGTTTTGCGCGAAGTCGAAGCCTGCCTGCGCGGCGCAGCTTTCGATGGCCTGCTGGATGTTGTTGCCGTCGCGGGCAATGGCAACCAGGAACAGGCTCACTTCCGGACGTTCTTCCTCGATCCACGTGCCTTCGGAGTTGGCGAAGTGAACGCGGCTGAAGAGGTCGCGGTAGCCGATACTGGTATCCACGATTTTGTCGCTGTAGCCGCGTATGATGCCGTTGTACTCTTCGACCAGTGCCTTTTTCTCGGCCAGCGAGACGCCGCGGAAGTCGTGCGCCAGCGTCACCGTGATGCGCTCTTCGACGACGGGGATGGGCGCCAGCTCGATGGGTTCTGCGGCCTGGACGACTTTGGCGCACTGGTAAGCCTGTTCCACTTTGGCAATCAGGTCATCGCGGTCGTTGAACGAGGCGACGCCCCAGCCGCCGTCTTTGCACAGACAGCGCACGATGCCGCCCGCGTCGATGATGGCGCCGGCGTTTTCCAGGTCGGCGCCGCGATACGAAACCGTGGTCACCTCCCGCTCTTCCAGGCGGATCTCGGTGTAATCCGCTTTGCTGCTCCTGAGGGCAGCCTCTATCCTGTCTTTCATACAGCCTCCTTTTCAGAATAAACCGCTAATTTCGCTAATCTACGCGAATCTTTGTTAAAAATTAGCGAAGATTCGCGTGATTCGCGGTTAAAAATCTTAGTTCAGCGCATTTCCTGCCCGCCGGTGACGTTGATGGCCTGGCCGGTCATGTAGCTGGATTGATCGGACGCAAGGAAGACGACGACGTTGCACACGTCCTCGTAGGTACAACCGCGTTTCATCGGCACCTGATCGATGTATTTCTGGCGCACCTCTTCCTCGGTGATGCCCTGGTTGCGCGCGTATTGCTTGAACAGCGATTGCGTCCACAGCGGCGAATCGAGCAGGTTGCCGGGGCAGACGGCGTTGACGCGGATGCCCTCTTCGGCGAGTTCGAGCGCCAGGCTTTGCGTGAGGCCAATGCCACCGAATTTCGAGGCGGCGTAGGCGGAGTTCTTGTAGCTGCCCTTTTTGCCGGATTTGGAATTGATTTGAATGATGATACCACTGTGCTGCGG
>JAIOAS010000402.1 GCA_019873725.1 Chloroflexota bacterium
CGGGTCTTGTGGCACGCGCACGAAATCGCGGCGGTTGGTGATGGCGCCGGTCGCTTCGTCGTAGTCGAACAGGTAGATGACGTGCCTGGTCGTGTCGGTGTAGTACAGCCCCTTGCGGTCAGGCGTGAAACCCAGGCCGTTAGACACCCCTACGCCATCCACGACCTCGGTGAGTGTCCCGTCCAGGTCGAGGCGGTAGAGCCGCCCGGAGCGTTCCGGCGTGGGCATCGTCCCGCAGAAGACGCGCCCGGCGGGGTCGGCAATGACGTCGTTGAAGCGCGTGTTCACCTCGGCAGGGATTGCTTCGATGACCGTTTCCGTCACGCCATCGCGCCACAGCGTCACCGTGCCTTTGTCCTGGAAGAGCAGCAACGCGCCGTCGGCCTGGATGGTGAAGCCGCCGATGGGCCGACCCTCATAGCATAGCTCGTGATGCCCCGTCGCCGGGTCGTAGCGGAACAGCCGCCCGTTGGGGATATCGACCCAGTACAAGCGCTGCTCGTCAGAGTGCCACAACGGGCCTTCCCCCGTGCGGCAGTTATAGTCGGCAATCAGTTCTGGTTTCATTTGTCCTCCTCAACTCCAGTCAATTTCGTAGGACGAGTTTTCAACTCGTCCTACGAATATATCCCGCTACTGTAGTACCAAGCTCATACCCCGCCTAGCTTGCGGGAGTATTCGAGGCACTCGCTGTATCTTTCGCAATGCTCTGGCGGATTTGCTGCCGCATGGCCTCAACTTCCGGCGAACGCTCACCTTTCTCCGCGACAACACCGACGCCCATGCGCTCCGACAATAGCATCGCCAACAGCCCTTGCATGAGGTTGTTGCTAATCGCGCCACCTTCAGCGCCCCCGCCGCCGACCACGACACGCGGCACCACATCCACGCCCGCCTGCTGCACGGCTTCGGCAAAGCGGTTGAGCACTTGCTGCGTGACCTGGTACTGCGGCCCGCCATACGCCTGCACCTGCTCTTCGGTGGCGATGGCCTGCGCGATACCGATGCGCGCGATTTTCTCGGACTCGGCTTCGGCCAGCGCGCGGATCTGCGCCGCTTGCTGCAACGCCCGCTGGTATTCAGCCTTGCCCTGGTTCGACTGCACCGTGATGCTCAACTCCGACTCGGTGATCTTCGTCTGTTGCAGGGCGCGGGCTTCAGCTTCGCGCAATTCGCGTTCCTTGAGCGCCGCTTCTTGCTGACGGGCGTAGGTTTCAATTTGCTCTACGGCGATTTGCCGCGAGCGCAACTGTGTCAAAATCGCGTCAATTTGCTTGTCACCCGGCGCCGGCTCCGGCGTACCGATCAGCACTTCTTCCAGTTCCAGGTTGTAGTGCAAGAAACGTTCTTTCATTTCCTGGCTGGCAAGGCGTTGAATGTTGCTGCGATCCTGAATCAGTTGAATGAGCGTGCGCATCTGGCCGATGTTCTTGAAGTAAGCCGACACCATCGGATCAAGCGTTTGCTCGACCAACCTTTTCACGTCGCCGAAACGTTGAATGACCAGGGGCGCCTTCTGGTAGTCAATGTGGACGACCACCGATAGCGGCAATGACGGCTCAAAAGCGTCTTTGGTGATGAGCGAGACTTCCTTCAAGTTCTCGTCCAGGCGATGCATACCGACTTCGCTGCGAATCCACTTGAGAATGATGTTCGTCGTCGGTACCACGAAGACTTTCCCCGCGTAGGTATTGAAGGCGTACTTGCCGGGCAGCAACGGCTCGTTCCAGACACCGCGCTGTCCCCGATGTACCAGTTCGCCGTGGCGGTATTCCAACCCGGAGAGGTCCTCGCCGGTTTCGCCGGTATACGAAACGACGACGCCGACCGTTCCGACATCAATGATCGTCTTGGGAATCATCTCCACAGTGGCAAACAAACGGTTGAGATAATACGTGCCTTCGACCAGCACTTGCAATTGCCGCCCACGCATCCCGCCGGCATTTAGGAAAATATCCGGCGCCTGGAAATTGTTATGATAGGTTGCCGGGTCGGACGGATCATCGCCGACGACAGGCGCGATAATTTCCCCCTGCGGCAGCGACGGCCCATCGTGGACGGTCACGATGCCGACCAGGTCGTCGGAGTCCTTGATCACCACCGGGCGAAAACCGCCGCGTTCGTTGATCACCTCGGCCATGCGCTGGATGACGGACTCCTCGGCGCGGCTCATCGGCAAGTAGTACACACGCTCCTCCGTGATAACCACAAATTGCGCCAGATTGATGGCATACGTCCCTTCGCGCAGGATCTGGCGCTGCGGACCGCGCTGCCCGCCTTGCGTCAAGAACGCCGTCACGTCCTGGAAATCCTTCGCGGTCACGTTGGAGGCCAGCGTCTGCATCGGGCTGAGCTGCTGACCGTCACGCGCGAAGATGTAGCCGATTTTCCCCTGGGTGATGGTGACCAGAGGAACGATGTGCACCCGATACTGGATCGGGATCAGGTAATGCAACCCACCGCGCAGCACGTTGGGTTGGAAACCGGCCTCGCCGTTGAGCGCAATGAAGCCCTTCTTCACCGATCCCTTGCTGCTCCAATGCTTCTCGACGATGCCGATGCGGTTGTTAGGAATATAGCGGATGCCCGCGAGCGCCAGACCTGACAACGCCAATCCAATACAGATCAGTAAAACGAGCAAAATTTGCCACAACATGGTTACACCTCCTCTGAAAGTAGAACGTTGAAACGTTCAAACGTTTCAACGTTATTTCACCTCAAAACGCTTGTAATAACTCCAGAAACGCCCGATCCAGCTTGTGGCCGTGCCAATCCTCGTAGGCGACATCCGCCCGCCCGGAATCCACGATGCCGAATGCGCCCCGGAAATTCCACAGCGCGTAGCCGATGTTG
>JAIOAS010000403.1 GCA_019873725.1 Chloroflexota bacterium
TAGGCTTCGCCTCTGGCGCGGTGGTCTTCGAGCGTGCGCAGTGCCGTGTCGAGGTCGTCCATCACCGCGTTGACGTAGCGGTGCTTGAGCCGCCGCTCGGCGCGCCACGGATCGACTTCGACGATGAGGCCCACGCCCTCGTTCATGGTGATCGCCAGCGGTTGCGCCCCGCCCATCTCGCCGAGTCCGGCGGTGAGGGTGAACTTGCCCTTGAGCGACGCATGCGCGCCGAAATGCTGCCGGGCCAGCGCACCGAGCGTTTCGTAGGTGCCCTGCAAGATACCCTGCGTGCCGATGTAGATCCACGAACCCGCCGTCATCTGCCCGTACATAATCAGCCCGGCGCGTTCCCACTTGTCGAAGTTCTCCTGTGTGGCCCACGCCGGGACGATGTTGGAGTTGGCGATGAGCACGCGTGGCGCGTCCTCGTGGGTCTTGAAGACGGCGACCGGCTTGCCCGACTGCACCAGCAGCGTGTCGTCCACGTCCATTTTTTGCAGCGTCTCCAGGATAGCGTCGAACGCCTCCCAATTGCGGGCCGCTTTGCCCCGTCCGCCGTAGACGATCAGGTTGTCGGGATCGCCCGCGACTTCGGGATCGAGATTGTGCTGCAGCATCCGATACGGCGCTTCCAACAGCCAGTTTTTGCAGTGGAGTTGTGTACCTCGTGGGGGATGAATAATGCGTTTTGTCATCATAACCTCCCGGTGAGATTTTGGATTTTGGATTTTAGATTTTGGACCAAGGGGTGGCGGATGTTTGCATCTTGTATCTTGCATCCTGCATCTTGCTTCTTGCATCCTGTTTAGGACAAAAAAAGCTGGCGCACGTGAATGTGTCCAGCTTCGCTAAGGTAAAGGGCGTATGGGGGGATTTACAACAAAGGGGCGAGCGTCTGCACGGCGCGGTGCATCTCCAGGAAAACCAGACCGAGTTTGGCGTTTTGATGGGCCAGCACTGTGAGCACCGCCTCCTCGCCAACCGACATAAGGATGACGTACCCTTTATCCCCTTTGATGTAGACCTGCTCAAGCATGCCCCGTCTCAGTTCACCCGCGATACGCTCTCCCAGGGATAGCATCGCCGCCGACATTGCCGAAACACGGTCTTCCTCCGAACCGGCGGGCAAGGCCGAGGCGATGATCAGGCCGTCAACGCTGACAATGGCGGAGGCTTCGATATCCGTGGTGCCGGATTGCAGTGTGTAGAGCGCTTCTGTGAGACGTTCTGTGCGAGATACGGTCATAGTCCCCTCCCAGGATAAGATTCAAAAGTTCAAGATCAATAGTACCACAGTACCAGTGTGTGTCAATTTGGTTGCCCTGTCAAATCACACCGGCCCGCTCTATTTGACAGCCCGCCTTTTGAACCTACAATCGAGCGTTATGACGACGATAGAGCAAACGGCGCTCAGGGGAAATCCCTCTTTCGTGTGGCGCGCCGGGCAGGAGCGGCGCCTGGCGCTAACGCGCCGGTACGCCCCGTTGGAGGGCCGGCGCGTACTCGATGTGGGTTGTGGGATGGGGATGTACACTTCGGCGTTCTTGCGTTACACGCCGCATGTCTTCGGCGTGGAAATCGAGGCCGACCGGGTACGTGAGGCGCGCGCGCGGGCGCAAGGGGTGGTGCGCGCGGTGGGTGAGACGCTGCCGTTCGCCGCTGACGCCTTCGACGTGGTATTCTCGCACGAGGTGCTGGAACATGTGGCAGATGATCGCCTGTGCGCGCGGGAGTTGGTGCGCGTGACCCGACCCGGCGGGCGGATCGTAATCTTCGTCCCCAACCGGGCTTACTTCTTTGAGACGCACGGCATCTACTGGCGCGGCGTCTATCGCTTTGGCAACAAACCGCTGGTCAATTGGCTGCCCGATGCGTTGCGCAATCGCCTCGCGCCGCACGTCCGGGTGTATACCGGGCGTGGCTTGCGCCGATTGTTCGCCGATTTGCCCACGCGCATCCTCGTTCACACCCAAATCTATCCCGGCTACGACAACATTGTGGCGCGTCTACCGCGGCTAGGGCGTGTTATCCAGCGGATTACGTACACGTTGGAGAAGACGCCGTTCCGTTGCTTTGGGTTATCGCATTTCCTTGTGCTGGAAAAAAAGGATGCCGTCGGCGGATAACCATCATTCGGGCTATAGTGTGCTGGTTGCGGTGCGGGATGCCTCCGACCTCCCGCTCATTGGGCTCGCCTGCCGCCTCGCCCGCGTGCGCGAAGGTGGGGTCTGTGTGTTCACCGCATCGATAGCGGATGCACAGCCGGCGTGGTTGAAATTGCCGGACTCCTGCGCAGATGTTCGATTGAGGTGGTAGTACGTCCCGCCAAAGACATCAGCCAGGCTATTCTGCACGAAGTGCGCCGGCGCGACACGGATCTCCTGGTGTTGGGGTGGGAAGGACGCCGGAGTCAGGACGGTCATGCGCTTGGCGAAACGTTGGACCCGGTCGTTCAGAAGGCGGCCTGCGACGTTATCCTGATGCGCGGGCAGTGTGTGGCGGATATCCGGCGTGTGCTCATTCCGGCAGCAGGCGGTCCTAATGTACCTGAAGGATTGGCTGTTGCGCGCGCTCTCGCCCCAGAAGCCGAAGTCACCGCCTTGTATGTGGCGGTAGAGAAATTAGGGCCGACAGAAATCGAGGTCGGCGAAGCGCAATTGAAGGCGATGTTGCGCGTGTTGGCACCTGCAGATCGCGCGTGTATTCGCCCGCGCGTCATCCAGGCATCGAGTCCGGTAGAGGGGATTCTGCGCGAGGCGGCGGCAGGCTATGATCTGCTCATCGTTGGCGCAGGTAGAGAGAACGTCGTCGGGCGGTTTCTGTTTGGC
>JAIOAS010000404.1 GCA_019873725.1 Chloroflexota bacterium
AGGCCCACGGTAGGTTCGTCGAGGATGTAGAGCGTGCGTCCGGTTGCCCGGCGCGACAGTTCCTTCGCCAGCTTGATGCGTTGCGCCTCACCGCCGGAGAGCGTCGTCGCCGATTGGCCCAGGCGGATGTACCCCAGGCCCACGTCGCAGAGTGTTTCCAGCTTGCGCACCAGCGACGGGATTGCCGCGAAGAACTCCACGGCCTCCGTCACCGTCATATCCAGCACCTCGGCGATGTTTTTGTCCTTGTAGCGCACCTGCAATGTCTCACGGTTGTAGCGTGTACCGTGGCACACATCGCAGGGGACGTAGACCTCCGGCAAGAATTGCATCTCGATGCGCAACGTCCCCTGGCCCTGGCAAGCTTCGCAGCGCCCCCCCTTCACGTTGAACGAGAAACGACCGGACTGATAGCCGCGAATCTTCGACTCCGGCAGTTCGGCAAACAGCGAGCGGATCGGATCGAACGCGCCCGTATACGTCGCCGGATTGGAGCGCGGCGTGCGTCCAATCGGCGATTGGTCGATGTTGATGACCTTGTCGATGTATTCTATGCCTTCCACCGCGTCGCAGTCGCCCGCCGGGATGCGCGACCCGTTGAGGCGTTGCAGCAGGTTGGCGTAGAGCGTCTCCACCACCAGGCTGCTCTTGCCTGAACCGGAGACGCCGGTCACACAGATAAAAAGCCCCAGCGGAAAGCGCACGTCGAGGTTCTTGAGGTTATGTTGACGTGCGCCGCGCACCCATAGCGCCTTGCCGTTGCCCTGCCGGCGTTGCGGCGGCACGGGAACACACTTGCGCCCGGAGAGATAGGCCCCTGTGTGCGAAGTGGGATGCGCCAGAATCGCGTCCAGCGGCCCTTCGGCGACCACCTCCCCGCCGTGTTCGCCCGCGCCCGGCCCCAGGTCCACGATCCAGTCGGCGGCGCGGATCGTCTCATCGTCGTGTTCGACGACAAGCACAGTGTTGCCCAGGTCGCGCATCTCTTTGAGCGTGTCGATCAGCCGTGCCGTATCACGCTGGTGCAGGCCGATGCTTGGCTCATCCAACACGTAGAGCACACCGGTCAGCCGTGACCCCACCTGTGTTGCCAGGCGGATGCGCTGCGCCTCACCACCCGAAAGTGTCGCCGCCATCCGGTCGAGGCTCAGATAGTCCAGGCCGACGTTCACCAGGAACGTCAAGCGGTTGGCGATCTCCTTCAACGGGCGTTCGGCAATGGCGTAGGCCTTCGGCGTCAGATGTTTACCCGCGAGCAATTCGGTCACCCACGCCTGTAACTTGAGCACGGGCCAGCTCGCAATCTCGTGAATCGGCAGATCCAACACCGTGACCGCCCGCGCGATATCGTTCAAACGGGTGCCATGGCAGGTGGAACACGGGGTTTGGCTCATCACCTCTTCGATCTTTTCGCGGATAAAATCCGAGTTAGACTCTTCGTAGCGGCGCTGTAAGGCCGGGATGACGCCCTCATACCTGCGCGCCCCGGCCCACACCCCGCTCGGTCCTTCGTAGTACACCGGCACCGCTTCCGTGCCCGTCCCGTAGAGGATGATGCGCTGCTGGGCTTCGGTCAGCGCCGACCAGGGCTTGTCCGGGGCGATGCCGTAGTGCTCCATCACGCTCTCCAGCACTTTCCAGCCGTAGCTCCCTTTCTCCTCGGCCACGCCGGTGATGATTGCACCTTCGGCCAGCGATTTGGTAGGATTGGGCACAATCAACCCGGGATCGAGTTCCAACTTGTAGCCAAGGCCCTGACACGTGGGGCACGCGCCGTGCGGGCTGTTGAACGAAAACGTGCGCGGCTCAATTTCCGGCAGACTGCGACCGCAGTTCGGACACGCCAGCTTCTCCGAAAACAAGACGTCGCCTTCAGGTTGGATATCGGGCTGCGACGCCCGCACGACCTCGACGATCAAGATGCCCTCGCCGAGCCGCAGTGAGGTCTCCACGGAGTCGGTCACGCGGCTGACGAAATCGCGGTAGGTAGCAGTTTCGATTTCCGCATCACCGGGCACGACCAGGCGGTCCACAACCGCTTCGATGTCGTGCAGTTTGTAGCGATCCAGCTCCGGGACCTCTTCCAGCTCGTAGACCGTCCCATCGACGCGCACGCGGACGAAGCCGAGTTTGCGCGCTTCCTCGAAGGTGGGCCGATGGTGGCCCTTGCGCCCGCGCACGAGTGGCGCGAGCACCTGCAAGCGCGTCTGGGCGGGCATGGCGAGGATCGCGTCCACGATCTCCTGGGCGCTCTGGCGGGTCACAGGACGGCCACAGTCCGGGCAGTGGGGGATGCCGATGCGGGCGTAGAGCAGGCGCAGGTAGTCGTAAATCTCGGTGACCGTGCCCACGGTCGAACGGGGATTGTGCGAGACGCCCTTCTGATCGATGGCAATCGCCGGACTCAAGCCCTCAATTGAATCCACGTCCGGCTTGCTCATCTGGCCGAGGAACTGCCGCGCGTAGGCGCTCAGCGACTCGATATAGCGGCGCTGCCCTTCGGCGAAGATCGTGTCGAACGCCAGCGATGACTTTCCCGACCCCGACAGCCCGGTGATGACCACCAGCTTATTCTTGGGAATCTCGACCGTGATATTTTTCAGATTGTGTTCGCGCGCACCGCGCACGATCAGGTTTTCGCTTGTCATACCTGCCCCCACTGTAATGCTCATTGCAAACGGTTATTATAACATATTTTCAGGGCAGGTGTAGGAACAATTGTTCTATAAATGCGGGGGCAAAAGC
>JAIOAS010000405.1 GCA_019873725.1 Chloroflexota bacterium
CGAGCAATGCCGCGTTCGCCGCCAGCAGCCCTGCCGCTTGTATGAATTTGCGTCGTGAAAGATACATCATTGTTCAGGCGTGTAGGCCGACCTCGAATGGGAGAACGAATAAACGAATACAAGTCTTGGCTAGACGTAGAACGTACGTCAGGCCAGTGCTTATTCGTTTATTCGTTTCTGAATTCGTGGCCGGCAAGCTCTCCCGCCGTATCCAACACCGCCTGCGTGGGCAGAATTCGCACGTCGTCGCGCTGCAACAGGCGTTCCAGGAGACCTTCCAGGTACGCGCTGCGCAGCGGCCCCCAGCCTTCGCCGTCCAGGCCGTGCGCGGTGTAGAGCAGCCAGCCTTCTGGTTGGGCGAACAACGCCTCCAAACAGCGGTCCAGCATCGGCTCAGCGTCCTCCGAAGCCGGGGACGTCAGGCGGGTGGTCTCGCGTGTGGGCAATGGCATAAACGTCTCCCCGCCAAGCCGGAAGGCGCGCACGACCTGCGGCAGCCAGGCGTCCAGCGCCGGCGTGGACACGTTGTAGGGGAAATTGAACACCGTCCGGCGCGCATCAAAACCGTCCAACGATTGCCGGAAGACGTCCAGACAGCGCAGAATGTTCGCTTGCGCTTGTTCCAGGGGCATCTCGGTCAGGTTGCTGTGATCGTAGCCATGCGGCTGGATGATGTGACCGCGGGCCTGCAACTCGTTCCATAACCCGAAATCCCCGAAGGTCTGCGGATCGTAGTCGTGGAAGGTCACGACCACGTTGAACTCGGCGCGCAAACCAAAGCGCTCGTAGATCTCCGCAATTTTATTGACCGAGCAGGTGAACCCGTCATCCCAACTGAGCGTGATGTAATACATAGCACCCCCCTAAGAACAACCACTAATCTGCACGAATTTTCACGAATACTGTAGTGGTCAAAGACATATTGCACCGCAGAGAGCGCAAAGCTCGCAGAGATTTATAGAATTTCTCCGCGCTCTCAGCGAACTCTGGGGTAAAAAAGCTGTCCGGCAAGTTCAAACTCTCGTTGACCAGTACAAATTTTCACGAATACAAGTCAAATTCGTGTGGATTCGTGAAGATTCGTGGTGGTTTCATTTGCTCTCCCAGGCGAAATTGTTATCCGCATCGCGCAGGCGGGGCGCGACCGCGTCGCGCGATGAAAGCAACGGCTCGGCGACCGGCCACGCGATGCCGATGTCGGGATCGTTCCACAGGATGGCGCGCTCGTGAACCTGGGAATACTCCGCCGTCACCTGATAGAGCAAGTCTGCCATATCGCTGACGACACAGAACCCGTGCGCGAAGCCCGGCGGCACGTAGAGCAAATGGTGGTTTGCCGCCGAAAGCGTCACGCCGACCCACTGCCCATACGTGGGCGAGCCGCGCCGGATGTCCACCGCCACGTCGAAGATCTCGCCCGCCGCCACGCTCAAGAGCTTGCCCTGCGCCATCGGGTGCAACTGGTAGTGCAACCCGCGCAGCACCCCGCAGGTCGAGTGCGAGTGGTTATGCTGTACGAATGTGTCGGAGATTCCTGCGGCGGCAAACTCCGACTGCTTGTAGGTTTCCACGAAAAACCCGCGTGCATCACCATACACGCGCGGCTCAATGAGAATCACATCAGGAATTGTTAATCGGGTAAAAGTAAAAGGCATCGCGCACTCCTTCGAGAATAGTCACATAGTCGTTGGTCTTAGTCGCATAGTCGGAATGCCATTTTCGTGCTGCATGGAGTGCATTAGCACTGGCATCTCCTTGAAAATGGCAAATGGCAAATGGCGAATGGCAAATGGCGAACGAAAAATCCGTTAGAATCCGTTCCATCCGTTGACGTTTTAGCTGTTTTCCGCGCCATAGCCGCGCAGTCTGGCTGCCAACGGATATAGCAGGTGTAATGGCTGCTCCCACAAGCCCACGCAGCGGACAACCTTCCCGCCGAAGCCGCGCTTGAAGCGATAGACGCCCCACAGGTTGTCGCTGCGCTCGGCAAATTGCGCTTCGAGCGTTTCCTCATCGAAGTCGGGAATGCCCCACAAATCGTAGACCGTGCAGCCGCGCGCCTTTGCCCAACGGATTGCCGCCCATTGCAGCGCGTAAGCCGGCATCCTCTCGCGGTGGCGGTCAGATGAAGCGCCATAAAGATACCAGGCCTTGGCGCCCAGCCCGAAGACGACCAACGCGGCAACCAGCTCGCCCTCAACCTCAGCCAACAGCAGGGCCGCATGGCCGGTGGGCAGAAATAGCTCGAAGACCCGCCGGTAGTACGCCTCGCTGTGGATGCCAAATTTGTCGCGGCTGCCGGTCTCCCTCATCAGGGTGTAGAATGTTGCTGTATCGTCCACCGTGCCCTGGCGGACGGTCACACCTTTGCGTTCGGCCAGGCGGATATTGTAGCGCGTCTTCGACCGCATCTGTGCCAGGATAACGTCTTCTGTAGGCGCAATATCCACAATGATCGTGCGCGGCGGCTGAATCGTGCGCGTCACCGCGCGCAAGCCATACGCCCGTAGCTGGGCACGCGCTTCCGGCGTGTCGAGCAGCTCCGGCTCCAGCCACAGCGCCCAGGCGCGGTGGCGACGCGCCGCCGCCCTTAGCGCGTCGAGTGTGGCGGTGACGGCGTGTCCATCGTCCCAGTCCACCAGAGGGCCGCGAGGTACGTAGGCAATCGTCCCCACCTTCAACGGCAACGTCCGGTACAGCACCAGCGCGCCACTGTTGGGGAC
>JAIOAS010000406.1 GCA_019873725.1 Chloroflexota bacterium
AGACCGCCATCACCAGGGCCGGCAGTGACGTCAGCAAGCTGACCATGAAATTCGACGCGCCAAGTCGCACGGCGAACACCGAGATGAAGCCAAAGATGCCGCCCATCATCAACCCTTGGAGAGCCGTGTCGATGGTGAAGTAGACGATGTTGCGGTTCACCAGGGAAAGCTGGTTGATGCGCAGCCACCGTAACTGCACATTCATGAAATGCGATATGTTTGAGAATAGTCTGGTAGTCGCTAGTCGCATAGTGGATTGCTAGAACCTCGTTGATTTGTTGTAGTGGCTTAATAGACTTGTTCCTGAATAAGCCCCGGCACAATTTTGGACGCAGATTCGCGCAGATTTCCGCTGATTTTCTAAAATGATCTGCGTGAATCAGCGGAAATCTGCGTCCTAATCATACCTGACGTTATGGGGGAACAACTTTAATCTGCTGACTGGACGGCCGGCACGATGTAGTCTTCGATCAGCGCAACCAACGGACGGTCATCGTCCATTCTGGCGGTGAAGACGACGACAATCTTATGTTCGGGGATGACGAAGATGAGCTGCCCGTAGCGTCCTTTGGCGGCGTAAGCGCCCCATTTTGGATACGTCCACCACTGGTAGCCGTAGTCAAAAGTTTGCCCCGTATCGGCGTGCGCCGTGGTGGATGCTTTGACCCACTCGGCGGGGACAATTTGCTGCCCGTCCCAGACGCCCTCGTTCAGGTAGAGATAGCCGAACTTTGCCATGTCGCGTGCCGTAATGTTCAGTCCCCATCCTCCGATTGCCAGACCGTTGGAATCCACGCTCCAGTTGACGTTGGAGATGCCGAGTGGCGCAAACAGGCGTTCGTGGGCGAATTGCTGCGTCAGCATCCCGCTGTGATCGGCGACGATGGCCGACAAGACGTGCGAGCACCCCGAGTTGTAATTGAACTGGCTACCCGGTTCTGCCGCCATCGGCCGGTCGAGCACGAATTGCACCCAATCCCGGCTGCTCCATAGCTGCTGGTAGATCGGATCGCCCTCCGGCCAATCCAGCCCTGAGGTCATCGACAGCAGGTGCTCGATGGTCATCGCGGATTTGCGCGTGTCGGTGTTGGCAAAGGTGTAATCGGGGAAACATTCAAGTACGGGTTTGTCTACGCCTTCAAGATAGCCTTCCGCAATGGCAATCCCCACCAATGCGGAGACGAAGCTCTTGGTGCAGGAGTAGAGTTCGTGCTGTGAGTTTTCATCGAACGGCGGCTGGTAATATTCGGCGACGATATAACCGTTGCGGACGATCACCAGGCTACGCACGTTCAAGTTTTGCTGTTCGATAGCGGCAAACATCTGTCGCAGCTTTTCGGGGTCCATGCCCTGAGACTGCGGGAGTGCTGTGCGCCAGCCGGCGGTAGGCCAGTAGGGGCCGCCTGCTGTCGGCATCGAAGCCGCCGTGGAAGGTGAGGCCGTCACATTCGACGTTGGTAGCGGTGAGCCGGCGCGGCAGCCCGAAACGATGAGGGTGAGCAACACGTATAACCAAAGTCCGGTGTTTAGCTTTTTAACCACAATTCTGTCTCCTTGTGATGGACGCTAACCTGATTTTAATGTACAATGCTAAGAATGGAAACGACTTCACGATACGACCATAGGTTTGACAGCGCCCTGACAAATTCCTGGGAGGCTCGATGCTAAAGTTGCCCTCAATGCACGATTTTGGTCGTGACGCGCGGCTTTTGATTGTCATAACGGGTATTCTGGCGATCAGCTTTTTTGGCCTGTATACGCTGTTGCGGGTGATCTACGTATTGCGGCTGGGCTACGGCCCGGAGTACGTCGGCATCTTCAGCGCCACGGGCGCACTGACGTATATGGCCATGGGCGTGCCGAGCGGCACGCTGGGCGCCCGCCTGGGTACGCGCAAGGCGATGTTGCTCGGCGCGCATATCCTCATTGTGGGGATGATTATGTTCCCGTTGGCCGAGTTTATGCCGCCTGCACTGCGGGATTTCTGGCCCTTTTTCTCCTCCATCATTCTCACCGTCGGTTGGTCGATGTGCAACGTAAACCTTGTTCCTGCGCTGATGGCCTCGACCACCGAGTGGAACCGTAACAGCGCCTACGCACTCAGCAGCGCTTTCCGGGAAACGGGCACACTCATCGGCACGTTTGTCGGCGGGCTGTTGCCGGGGATGTTTGCCGGTCTCTTCGCCCAATCGTTGGACGATCCCGCGCCCTACCGTCTCGCCCTGTGGGTTGGGGCGATCTTGGCGACTGTCGCCCTGATACCCCTGCGCCGGATCAAAGAGGCCGCTGTGCCGGTGACAAAAAAGCATAGCGGCAAGCCACGCAGCCCGGCCCCCGTCCTGCCAATTGCGCTGATGTCGCTCTACATCTTCATCCGCCATGCGGGGTGGGCGACGTGTCAGAGCTTCTGCAATGCCTATATGGACGCGGATTTGCATTTGAGCACTTCGGCAATTGGGTTGATTACGAGCGGTGTACAGGTGGTGGCGATTGTCGCTTCGCTACTCACACCGCGGCTGATGGCGCGTTATAGCAACGGCGGCGCGTTGCTGATTGCCACGCTGGGCGTCGCGCTGGGCCTGTTGCCGTTGGGCCTCTTCCCGCACTGGGGCGCCGCCGGTATCGGACGCACCGGCTACCAGATTTCCACGGCGATGTGGATTCCTGTCTTGCAAGTCTTCCAGATGGAGCTGGTCGACCCGGAGTGGCGAGCAATCACTTA
>JAIOAS010000407.1 GCA_019873725.1 Chloroflexota bacterium
GGCGCGTGATTCGCCAGCCACTGGGCGACGAAGGGATAGGGGACGGCGAGCCGTTTACAGCCCCAGATGATCATATCCGCTGTCGCACGGGCCTGATTGAGTTTGCCGAAGTGCGTCACCGGCTGTTCGTTGAACGTGCTGCGGTTGACCACGCCCAGATGCGCGCCGCTCTCCAGCGCTTCAATCGCCATCACGGTCTCGCACGCGTGGCGATAGTAGGCCACGTCGGGGACGCCGGCCTGGTGTGCATCGGCATCAAACACGGCCTGCGCGGTTGCCCGGCTGAACAGCTTGTACCCCGATTGGAAATCCGGCGCTTCGTCGAGCAGCGTAGCGTATTCCAGGCGCAGTGGGATGCCGGTCACGGCGGCGTGATAGTGGAGCGCGTCGAGCAGCACGCGGTTGGCGAGCGCCTCCAACTCACCACGCAGGAACCCCATCGGGCGGTGCAGCGAGATGCGGCGGCCCAGCACCATCACGCCCTCGTCGCCGGCCTGCGCACGGATGTGGTCGGCGGCGCGTACGAAGTTGAGCAGCTCGTTGGCAAAGTGATCGCCGTCCTGATCCACTACGGCGATGTACGTTAAATCCGGGTTGCGCAGCAGTGTCCGCGCCCCGTGGATCGCGCCCCACAGCTTGCCGCGATTGTCCGGCACAACACACAGTGATACGCCATATTCGGCGGACAGCCGCGACGCGACCTCGCCACCGCAGTCCGCGCCATCCACGCTCAGGCAGATGACGGCGGGATCGGCGACCTGCGCGCAATACCCGGCGACGGTCTCTTCGAGTAGCGCGGCGTCGGGACTCTCTGCGCCGTGCGGCAAATAGATGGGGATGACGACGCCCGTATTGTATCGTAGTCGAGCGAGCGTCTCGTGAAAAGTAGACGTCGACATCATATGCGCTTTACGCCTAGAAACCGCTTGAGATTTTCGCCGAAGACGTCATCCATCGTTTTTTCATCCACGCCAATGTCTGCGAAGACCGCACGGTCGCGCGCAATCCAGGTGCGCGCATACTCCGCGTTGTAGGCGTTGGCGTGGTTGTCGCTGCCGAAGAAGACGTTGTGCGTCACGTCATAGCCCACGGTGAAGAGCCGGGTCAGCGCGTCGCGGCGGTAGATAGGCGGCGTGCCGGGCGTAGTGTCGATGAACATTTCCACGTCACGGTCGCCGTGGCGCATGGCGGCCTGGAACTTGCCGTAGACGGCAATGCACTCGTCGGTCCAGGGCCACGAGATGTGCGCCAGCGCGAACCGCAAGCCTTTCACGTCCAGCAGCGCCTCGAAGTTGGCGGGCCGGTTGTGCGGCGACGACGGTTTGCCATCCCAAAGGATGCCGGAGTGAAAGAGGATGGGCCGTCCGGCCTCCGCGATGGCCTGGTACGTGCGCATCGCGCGGGGATCGCCGGGATCGTGCGTCGAGCAGATGACTTTGAAGCCGGCAATGCTTTGGCTTACGGCGAGGTTGACCTGCTTCAGCGCATCCGTCTCCGTCGGATCGATCCAGTAGAAGGGATACAGGTTTGGTCCAGCTTCACACCAGAACAATACTTTTTCGAGTCGCTCCTGCGGCGACGCGGTGTGCAACGCCCCCGCGAAGCACGCTGGCGCAGGCGAAAGCACAATGCCGCCATCCATGCCGGCGGAGTACAATTGCCGCAGAAAGTCTTCCCGATCTTCTGGGCCGCTATCGATATGGATATGACCGTCCAATATCATCGTATGCTCCTTATGTAAACTGTAGAAATCTACGGTGACGAGGTTGCATCTCTTTGCTATACTGTCCATGCTGGTTGACATTGCTATGACGATTCAGGGAGGATAAGATGATTGAACAAATGATGCACAAACGACAGTTACATTCCACGGTTTTACGCATAGTGTTGGCACTGGACATCTTTGTGCTTGGCGGCTTTGCCGCTTTGTTGATGGTCACGCGACCGTTACCACCATCCCGCCTCTGATGACGCCGACCCCGGTTGCGTTGTCCGGCGGCTAAGCCACATCATCTGGATAAGCGATAAAGCCGGTTTTCACATCGCGTCGAAACCCGGCCTGTTCGTAGAATTGGAACACCTTTTCGTCCTTGCGTCCGGTGAGCAGCATCACTTTGTAGCAGTTGTGTTCCCATGCGACGGCGAGCGCGTGCTGTAACAGCGCCGTGCCGATTCCCCGGCGGCGATAATCCGCATGGGTGACGACGTTCTCGATCAACCCGTAGGGCCGCGCGCCCCGTGTCAGGTTGGGGATGATTGCCAGGATGCACGACGCAACCGGCGCGTCATCTACCGTGGCGACGAGACAGTGCAACTTCGGATCGGTGCACAATTCATCCCACACCCGCGTGAGTGTTGCGGCGTCCGGCAGCGGCTCATCTGCGGCGTGCAGATGTTGGTACAGCTCCAGCAACACCGGCAATTCATCCGGTCGTATTGCGCGAATTTGCAGGTTCATTGGATGACAGGCGCGCCGGTCACGAATGCAAAGCGAATAAACGAATGGATGTCTACTTTATGCAAGTTTTTCGTCAAGCCAAGACCCGAATTCGTTTATTCGTTCCCCGATTCGTGGCCGGCAGGCTCCTTTACTCAACATCCTTCTGTGTCCACACCCCATCGATCCACCGCCACATTGTTCCCGTCGGATTCTTGTCCTGCAACTCCGGCGGCAGGCGGTGGGGACGGACGTTGTCGTAACAGTGCAGCGCGCCGAAGCGCA
>JAIOAS010000408.1 GCA_019873725.1 Chloroflexota bacterium
TCGCCATCACCTATGGCGACATCACGTTGCGCAAGCTCGCCGAGGATGCCTTGCGCGAGAGCGAAGCGCGCTACCGCGACCTGGTCGAATCGTTGCGGCGTTCGATGGAGCGCGCGACGCATACGCAAAACGTGCTCCTGGCGTTGAGCCGGGCCGCGCAGGCCGTGCAACGCGCGCGTTCACCCGCAGCGATTTATCAGACTATCGGTGAGGAAATCGACAAACTGGGGTACCACGCACTGGTCTTCACGTTGAACGACGACCATACGGAACTGGCAGTCACGTATGTGAGCCAGGTGTTGCGGCAGTTGCCAGGCGCCCCGACGTTGCAACAGTGTTTCGCCGTGCAACCCGGCGGTTTCTGCGCGCAGGTGATCGCGGCCGGCGAAACAGTCTTTATGGAACACGGCATCGAGCGCACCGACGCAGCGCCGGCGGGGACGGCCCTTGCGTTGACGCTCCATTTATCAACAGCGTTGGGCGCGGACAAAATCATCAGCGCCCCCCTCAAGCGCAATGGGCGCGTCCAGGGTCTCCTCGTCGTAATGGGCGACACGCTTGCTGAAGCCGATGTCCCGGCCATGGAGGTCTTTGCCAATCAGGTCAGCGTTGCTTTGGACGCTGCGCGCGCGTTGGCAGAAGTGCAGGCCGCGCACGAGCGTATGCGCTGGCTGACCCAGCAGATCGTCTCGGCCCAGGAAGAAGAACGCAAACGCATCGCGCAAGAGCTGCACGACGAGCTAGGGCAGACGTTGACCGCTATCAGTTTCGACCTGGCCGCCATCGATGCGGCGCTGGCGCCGGAACAAAAGGCCGCCGTCGCCGAAGCGTTGGCCGAGGCACAAACGTTGACGGACTACCTGGACGAACGCGTCGGCGCGCTGGCGCTCGATCTGCGTCCGGCAATGCTGGACGATCTGGGACTGGCGGCGACGCTGCGCTGGTATGTGAACACGTTCATCAGAAGGCATACCGTGAATGTGACGCTGGAAACGCGCGGTCTCGAAACACGGCTGCCGCCCGCCCTGGAGACGGCGCTGTACCGCGTGATCCAGGAAGCGTTGACCAACGTGAGCAAGCACGCCCGCGCCACCCACGTTAGCGTTACCGTGTCTCGTACAGACCATGCCGTCACAGTCTCCATCGAAGACAACGGCAACGGCTTTGCGCCGGAGGAAATCGCCCAACGCCAAGACGCCGCGCGTGGGCTGGGCCTGTTGGGTATGCAGGAACGGGTCGCGGCGCTCGGCGGCGCCTTTGCCATTCACAGTGAACCGGGCCAGGGTACCCGGTTGCGCATAGAAATCCCCCTCCAGGATGCCTGATGTACAGAATCACCATCTTGCTGGCCGAAGATCACACGATTGTGCGTAAGGGATTACGCGCGCTGCTCGAGGCGGAGGCCGATATGGCCGTAGTTGCGGAAGCCGAGGATGGACGGGCGGCGGTTCAACTGGCGCAACAACGCCGCCCGGACGTGGTAGTGATGGACATCAGTATGCCGGGCCTGAATGGCATCGAAGCCACCCGCCAGATCAAGGCGCAGTTGCCGGATACCAAAGTTCTGATCCTGACCCGGCACGCCGATGAAACCTACGTCCACGCCATTCTGGGGGCCGGCGGGTCCGGATATATCGTCAAGAAAGCAGCCCCCACAGAGTTAATCGCCGCCATCCGGGCCGTCTACCACGGCGATGTCTTTTTCGGTCCGGAGGCCGCCGGTATAGCGATGACAGGTAACGCTGGGGCAACGCCCACGTCGGAAGATCGCTACACGGCCCTCACCCCCCGCGAACGCGAAGTGTTGCAACTGGTTGCCGAGGGACATCCCAACCGCGACATTGCGGACGTCTTGCGCATCAGCGTCAAAACCGTCGAAAACCACAAAGCCAGCCTGATGGATAAGCTCGGCGTACACAGCACGGCAGCATTGACGCAGTACGCCATCCGCAAAGGGGTCATTAGTCTGGACTCGTAAGGTCTATCAAAAGATCACTTTTGGCGATTCCCCACATCTCACCGCAGAGCACGCTGAGATCGCAGAGAGATAAAAAAAAGCTTTCCAGGGTGCGTAAAAGCATAACTTCCCGAAGCTGTGGCCGGTCTCCGACCGCGCCACCGTAGCATTGGCGGGCACGGTCAGAGACCGGCCCGAGCGGGAAGTTGTTTATTTACAGCCCCTTGATTTTCACCACGGAGACACAGAGGTCACGGAATTCTATTTAACTGTATTTTGATAGAATTAGTATTGCTAACCGGAAAATCAATTTTATTCAAGAAATAAAAATTCCCCTGTGTTCTCCGTGCCTCTGTGGTGAGTTTCGCTTTTTGCAGTAGAGTCAAGCATGATAAAACCCCAAAATAGGGGAATCCCCTATAGCCACAGGCAAAACTTCCCTGTATACTGAAAGTAGGGCAGGACTGCATTACAATCAGGGAGGGAGATATGCAACCCATACGGGTGTTGGTGGTGGACGATAGCGCGCATTTTCGCGGGCATTTGAACACTTTTCTCAACGCCGAACCGGACATTGTCGTGATTGGCGAAGCCGGCAACGGCCAAGACGCCGTGACGCAGGCCGCGCAACTCAAACCGGACGTGGTGCTGATGGACGTCCGGATGCCCGATCTGAACGGCCTGGAAGCCACGCGCCTGTTGCGAGCCGTGCACCCTGACGCGCGCGTCATTATGTTGAGTCGC
>JAIOAS010000409.1 GCA_019873725.1 Chloroflexota bacterium
GCTTTCTGCCGAAGTCCACAGGACGTTGGTGGCGGGCAAAATCGCCGAATGTGAGCGTGAGCTGGCGCAGCTCAAAGACCATCAGGCGCGTGGATGGGGCGATCCGGCCTATGCGCAACGCCGCGCGGCGGAGTTGCAGGCGCAAATCCAGACGTGGCAGCAACGGCAGGAGTCCCCACCGTTGTGCTTACCGGAGACGGTTGAACCAGCATCGCCCGTGGTTAACACGCCGCCTGTCACCGGCCCGTCTGCGGGTGCGGCAGAAACGTACACCGACCTTGAAATCCACATCGCGCTCAAAGACAAAGATGCAGGTCAATATGCTATTGTTGCCGAATTAGATAGCGAAGGCCGGTACTACGGGACAATGCAGATGGGTGTTCAAGAGCGCGAACAGTTATCTGCCACGACCGATCCGGAGGCGTATGGCCTGGCGTTGTTCGATGCGCTGTTTCACGGTGACCTACACATCGCCTTCGCCACTGCGCGCGAGCGCGCCCACGCGAAAACCGGCGACCGCCTGCGCCTGCGTCTGTGGATTGACCCCGAAGCCTCTGACCTCCACGCGCTGGTGTGGGAGCGGCTACACTATCGCAGTGAGGGTGGGGCGTTCCGCGTGGCAACGGACGCGAAGTTGCCTTTCTCGCGCTACTTTGGCTTGCAACGCGGCGAGGCGTCGGCTATTGAGGGGCCAGTGCGCATGTTATGTGTGATCGCCAATCCGCAAAACCTTGAAGATGAGGGTTTCATTCCGCTGAATGTGGATGCCGAAATCACCAACTTGCGCGCTGCGCTGGACGACTTGCGGCAAAGTGGGGTGTCCATCACCATCATGCCGGGGCGGACGGGGCTTTCTGCTGGTCAAAAGGCCGCGCTGACGGCTGCTGGATACACGATCCTTTCCGGTTTTGCTACCCTCGGCAGTATCTTCGAAGTGTTGGCTTACGCGCCGGGCTATCACCTGCTGCACTTTGTGGGGCACGGCACATTCAGCCAGCGTGCGGGGAAGGCGGCGTTGATCCTCGAAGACGAGGAAGGCTTCGTCCGGGAAGTCGCGGATAACACGTTGGCGGGCCGGCTGAACGGTCTGGATCACAAACCGCACTTGATCTTCCTGGCGGCGTGCGAGAGCGCGAGTCGCTCCGACAGAACTGCCAATCCCTTCGTGGGCCTCGCGCCGCGCCTGGTGCAGATCGGCATCCCGGCGGTAGTGGCGATGCAAGATAAAATCGGCGTCAAGACGGCGCAGGAATTGACCCGGCATTTTTATCGCTTTTTGCTGGAACATGGCATCGTGGATAAAGCGTTGAACCAGGCGCGCAACCTTTTGGAGGACACGCAAGATTGGGCCACCCCCGTGCTGTTTATGCGTCTGCGGGAAGGACGTTTGTTGTATTGAGCTGGTGGTCGAGTCTCCACTATGTGGGTTGCAACGCGCCATTCATTACCGCTACGAATCGCTGTGTGACTCCGGCTATGATTGGCGGACAGCTTACCGAGACGAGATCGCGCAGATGTTGTGATTTGCGGATTTTGTGCTTGAATGGGGAGTAGGAGGTGGGATATGACGACTGTTGAACTGAATCAAGTTTTCGGGTTAGCGAAACAGCTTTCCGCGTTTGATAAAGTACGACTCATTGAGCTTCTCGCTCCGCAAATTCGGAACGATCTAGCGCATCCAACCCCTCGGCGTTCCCTGTTGGGACTGTGTGCAGATTTAGGGCCGGCGCCGTCGGCAGAGGTCATTGATGTAGCCTGCCGCGAAGCCTGGGGACAGTTCCCCAGGGAGGATATCGAATGATCCGCGCTGTAGCTGATACCCATACCGTGATCTGGTATCTCTTCAATGACTCCCGACTTTCACGAACTGCACGCATTACGATAGAAGAAGCTGCTGCTGTCGGCAATATGATAGCTTTTTCCTCCATGACATTGGCGGCGATTAGTTTGAATATGCCAGTGATCAGTCGGGACAGAGCTATTCAAGCCTCACGATTGCGGACAGTTTGGTGATATGGCTGTCAAAGGCATCACCTGGGACCCCGCCGCCATTCAAGCCCTCGTGGATGGCCTCGATCCGATTGACTGGCAGCAATTGGAGCTATTGGCGCGCGTCCCGCCGGAAAAGCGCGTGCTGGCGGGGATGCAGGCGCAAGCGTTTGCGATGGCGGCCCTGCGCGGCACATTTGCCCGCCGCTTCCCGGAGCTGACCCAATCCGAGCTGAATATGAAGGTGTTGGCCTACCTCACGCCGGTGCGGATGGGGGCATCAGCCGTCAGCGATCAGCTTTCAGCCGTCAGCGGTCAGCCGGTAGTGGATACACCGGAGGATGAATGAGCGCAATGGCGTTTTATTTCAAGGTGATTCGCGCATTGGAAGCGATAGACGCGCCGTATATGATTGTCGGCGCGTTCGCGGGGTTGGCTTTTGGCGTCAGCCGCGCTACCTTCGATGTGGATATTCTGGTAGATTTGCGCGACGCCGATTTCGACGCGTTGGCCGCGCACTTCCCCTTGCCGCGTTATTACGCCGACCCGGAGATGATGCGCAACTCGACGCGCATGGGAATTATGTTTAACCTCATCGATACTTTAGTTTCCGCTAATTTGAACAAACCCAATTACCGGGAAATGCTCCCGGTGGATCAGAACCTTACCAAAAGTACGATTTTCTATTGTGCAATCCGCTAAGTAGCGGCT
>JAIOAS010000410.1 GCA_019873725.1 Chloroflexota bacterium
GCTGGCTTACGCTGTCTGGGATCACTTCGATAAGGCCGTGAAGGTCGCCGAGGTGGAAGTGCGCGACGACGCGGCGTTGCCCTGCAACGACCTTTTCCCGGCGCTCCTCAGTTTCTTCGCCGCGCAGGCGGTGGAAAAACGCTGCGAGGACGTGCAGCTTTTCATCCCGCCCGATCATCCGTTCGCCGAGTACGTGCAGCGGTTCGGCGCGGAGTGGAAGGTGACGTATCCACGCTACGGCAGCGGAATGTTGCGCCTGCTCAACCAGCAGCCGTTCTTTGAGAAGATCGCGCCGGAGTTGGAACGGCGGCTGGCGCTCTCGCGCTCTGCTGGCTATACCGGCGCGCTCACGTTCCAAACGGACCTGGGGACGCTGGCGCTTGTCATCAACCGGGGGAGCATCACCGTGGCAGATGGCGCGCGCGAGGGTTTGCGCCTGGAACTCTCACAGGACAGGTTGACGCAGTTGGTCATCGGCTACCGCTCCGCCCGTGACGTGCTGAACGATCCGCAGGTCAAGGCGCACGGCGACGTGCTGCCGCTGTTGAACATCCTGTTCCCCAAGGGGACGCCGTACATCTGGGTGGCGGATCATTTTTAGGAGTTGTCGGTGACTATCCACATAGCCTCCATTGGGGTGCAGGACTTCGCGCTCTATGACGCGATCCCCAACCATTTCGAGGTGCGCACTGTCTTTCAGGTCGTCGCGCTGGATGGTGGGCTGGGCGGTTTGCAATTGGTCGAACAACCCGTCGAGCCATACATCAAGACCTACGACAACGACGGTCCGACGGCCTGGGCGCAGGAGTTCGATCTGCACACCTGGGGCATCTTTGTGGCGTTCGATGATGCAAATCCGGTCGGCGGCGCGGCAGTGGCGCTGGATGCGCCGGTCTACCCGCTGGACCATTTCCAGCGCAAGGACCTCGCCGTGCTGTGGGACATCCGCGTGCATCCAGATGCACGAGGGCGCGGGATCGGCGCGCAGCTTTTCCGTCACGCGGCGGATTGGGCGCGCGAGCAGGGATACGGCCAGTTAGGATTGGAGACGCAGAGCGTCAACGTCCCCGCGTGCCGCTTCTACGCTCGACAAGGCTGCACCCTCGGCGCGATCCACCGCTTCGGGTATGCCGGCGTCCCCGCCGTGGCGCACGAAGCGATGCTGTTGTGGTATCTTGATTTGTGAGATTGAAGATTTGGTGATTGGAGTCAACCACGAATCTTCACGAATTTACACGAATCTGTACTGGTCAACGAGAGTTTGAACTTGCCGGACGGCTTTTTTTACCGCAGAGTTCGCTGAGAGCGCGGAGAAATTCTATAAATCTCTGCGAACTTTGCGCTCCCTGCGGTGCAATATGTCTTTGACCACTACAGAATTTACCCGAATCAGAAGATCGAAGCGGGCTACACGACTAACGACTAACGACTACACGACTACACGACTACACGACTATACGACTATACGACTATACGACTACAAGACTACAAGACTATCGGAGGCTTACAATGCGTATTCTCATAACAGGCGGCACAGGAGCCGTAGGCCGGATGGCGGTGGCGCGGTTGATCGAGCATGGGCACGACGTTACCGTGATTGGGCGAAGTGCGGGGATAGAGATCGAAGGCGCGACGTACCGGCAGTGCGATATTGTGGATTTCGCGTGTGTGACGGACTGTGTGCAAGGCATGGAGGGCATCGTCCACCTGGCGGCGATCCCGAACCCAAGCAAGGGCGCGAGCGAGGCCATCTTCCACGCCAACTGCACGGGGACGTTCAACGTCTACCAGGCGGCGGCGAACGCGGGCATCAAGCGTATCATCAGCGCCAGCTCGATCAACGCGCTCGGCTTCAACTTCGGCATTATGCGCTTCCCGCTGCGCTACTTTCCGATGGACGAGGCACATCCGAGCTTCACGACCGATCCGTATTCCTTCTCCAAGCAGGTGATGGAGGAAATCGGCGCATACTTCTGGCGGCGTGACGGCATTTCGAGCCTGTTCCTGCGCTTGCCGGGCGTCTACGAGGTCACGCCGGAGAACGAAGCGCAGGTGATGGCTATGCGCGCGGCGGCGCGGCAACAGTACCAGGAGCTGCTGGCGATGCCGGAGGCGCAGCGCCGCGTTATCGTCGCGGGTATTATCGCGCAACACGATAGACTGCGCGCCGAGCGGGCTTTCGAAGTGCCCGATAACTTTCCGCAGTTGCGCGAGCTACCCTACGCGCGCGTGATGTTCGGCTACAGCAACTTCTGGGCCAGCATCGACGCCCGCGACTCCGCGCAGTGCATCGAGAAGGGCCTGCTCGCCGATTTCGAGGGCAGCCACCCGGTCTACGTGAACGACGATCACAACTCCGCCGGGATTCCGACGGAGACGCTGGTGGAGTGGTTCTATCCCGACGTGCCGCTCAAGCGCCCGCTCGTGGGCACGGAGACGCTGGTGAGCATCGACAAGGTACGAGATTTGGTGGGGTTTGCACCGGAGTATTCGCTGAGTCGGTGGTTTGAGGGGTAGGTGGTTGGATGGTTAGGGTAGCCAACCACCAGGCTACCCAACCATCTGTTTATTTCTCCCGACCCTTTTTGACTTCTTCGATGAATCTTGCCGCCCGGCGGGTCAGTTCATCCATATCGCC
>JAIOAS010000411.1 GCA_019873725.1 Chloroflexota bacterium
GGATCGACTTCGACCTCGACGGCGCCGGCCCCCTGGTGCCAGTGAGAAGAAGCCACACCCATGCCTGTGGCCGCGTCCAGGCCGCCCGGGTTCTGGTGCGACCCGTTTCCAACCAGGCAATCGACCCCCTGGCGCGCCAACAACTCTGCATAGGTCAGGCTTGCGTCGCTCGCCGCTCCATTCCCTGAGGCCGGGTAAACCCTGCCATTTTGCAGCCGGATCGCCTCCGGAGATACTCCAAAGTGCGCTGCTGCCAGTTCGATCAGCTTGCAGCGCAGATCTTCCGCCGCCTCGCGCACAGCATTGCCCATCATATAGGTGGAGCGGCTGGAGGTCGTCCGGCTGTCGAAGGGCGTGAAATCGGTGTCCGGCAAAGTCACCTCGAACGCATCGTACGGCAGATCGAGCACTTCGCCCGCAATCTGAGCGATGATCGTGCGCGCCCCCTGGCCTAACTCCACGGTGCCGGTGTGCAGAAAAGCTCGTCCATCGGCGCTGAGTTCCACGGTCGCGGTGGATTTGCCCGGCGTCAGCATCCCTTTGATCAGCACGGCCAGGCCCTTCCCGCGCAGCTTGCCCTCCGGGGTCACGCTGCGGACGCCCGATGTCCAATCGATGGCTTCTGCCGCATCCCGCAGGCAGGCCTCGAACTGCACGTCATCCAGATATTGACCGGTGGCGAAGGTGTCGCCGTTGTGCAACAGGTTCTTCAGCCGAAATTCCAGCGGGTCCATGCCGATGCGTTGCGCTGCCATATCCATGATCGCTTCCGAAGCGAAAGCGATCTGCGTCACTGCATAACCGCGATAGGCGCCGTTGCGCGGCAGGTTGGTGTAAACACAATGGGAATCGACCCAAACGTTCGGGATGCGATAAGGCCCTACCGAAGCATAGCCGCCTTTCTGGGCCACGCCGGGGCCGGAGTCGGCATAGGCGCCCGTATCATAGTAAGCGACGACTTTTTTGGCGGTGATGCGGCCGTCGGTCTTGACGCCCAGGCGGATCGTGGCGACCATCGGATGACGGTTGACCGCGGTAAAGGTTTCTGCCCGAGAGTACATGACCTTCACCGGACGGCCGGTCTTGCGCGCCAGAGCCACCGCGATCGGCTCGGCGTGCATGAAGGTTTTGGCGCCGTATGCCCCGCCCAGGGTGCGGATCAGCACGCGCACCCGCTCCTGGGGAAGCCCGAACATATGCGCCAGGGCGTCTCGCACATTGAAGGGCGTCTGGGTATTGGTGTAAACGGTCAACCCGTCTTCGTTGAAGTATGCAATGGAGCACTGCGGCTCCATCGGCACATGCGCTGCGGAGGGCACACGGAAGGTGCCTTCTACCACGTAGTCGGCTTCGGCAAAGCCTTTTTCCACATCGCCCACGCGCAGAGAATAGCGGTGTGGGCAATTGGTGCCCAACAGCGGGTTGATCCCGAAGTACGCCGCCGTTCCCAAAAAGTCATCGCCCAGTTCGTGCACCAGGGGCGCCCCCGGTTGCATGGCCTCCACCGGGTCGAACACCGCCGGAAGCTCTTCGTATTCGACGTCGATATACAGCAAGGCTTCTTCGGCGGTCTCGGGGTCTTCTGCTGCAACCGCCGCCACCGCGTCGCCCACATGGCAAACCTTATCAATCGCCACGATAGGCTGGTCGGCTACCTGCGGCCCGTGGTAGGGATCGTTCACCAGCGGCGCGCTCTGAGCGTTGCCAATGAGATCCTCGCGAGTCAACACGGCGATCACGCCGGGCAACTCCAGCGCCGGGCTGGCGTCCAGGCGCGCGATGCGGGCATGTGGGAAGGGACTGCGCAACACCTTGCCATGCAGCATGCCGGGCAATTCGATGTCGATGACGTACTCCAGCTTGCCGGTTACTCGCTCGAGGGCGTCGATCATCGGCGGGGCGGTTCGCTTTTCTGCTGCGCGCTTCAGTTCCATGCCGCACCCCCGTTCGGGTTCCTGCTCAGCGCCGCCTGGATGGCTCGCTTTACGAACACGCGTACCATGGCTTTGCGGTATTCGCTGGAAGCGCGCAAGTCGCCCAGCGGATCGATCTCTTCTGCATAGCGGTCAGCGATCGCCTGGATCAAATCAGGGGTAAGGCGCTGATTGCGCGCCATGTGCAACGCCGAGTCGATGCGCTTTGGGGTATCGGCGACAGCGCCGACCACTACCTGCAGATCCTGGCAACGCCCGTCCGGCAGGAGTTGCGCCGCCACTGCCACCCCAACGCATGGGCGGTCTTCGTGCGACCGCGTGCGGTATTTTAGATAGACGCCGTGGATTTTCACCGCAGGTTTGGGCACCACGATGTGCGTGACGATCTCGTCCGGCTGGAGGCTGGTGGCGTAGTGGCCAACAATGAAGTCGCTGACCGGTATGGCGCGCTGGCCGCGCCGGCTGACGGCGATCACTGTCGCCTGCAGCGCAGCCAGCGCGGCGGGCGGGTCCGAGGCGTAGTCAGCGTCGCAAAGCACCCCGCCTACCGTTGCCTGGCAACGCACCCGCACGTTGGCCACCGTGGCAAAGGTCTCGCTCACCAGCGGAGAGTGCTCTCGAACGAGGGGCGAAAGCTCTACCGCGCGGTGGGTGACCAGCGCGCCGATGCGCAGACTCCCATCAGGCAA
>JAIOAS010000412.1 GCA_019873725.1 Chloroflexota bacterium
CGGAGCGACCATCGCGCGCCGTCTGGACATCCCTGTGACATCGGGTGACAGTTACACCGCGGCCCTCGCCGTGCAGGCGACACGCCAGGCCGCCCAGTTGATGGACATTGATATGAAACAGGCCACGTTGGCCGTTGTGGGGGGAGCGGGGGCCATCGGTGCGGCGACAGCGCAATTGTTAGCGCCGCATGTGAGCCGGATGCTCTTGATTGGACGGCAGTACGATGCACTCGACGCTGTGGCGGAAAAAGTACGACGCGCCGGCTGCCCGCAGGTACAAACCTCCACCACGATCATGGACGTGGCGAGCGCCGAGGTGGTGGTGACGGTGACGAGTGCCGGCGGCAACCTGATTCGGCCGGAGATGCTGCGGCGCGGCGCAGTGATTTGCGATGTGTCACGCCCGCGTGACGTCTCGCACCACGTCATTCAGGTCCGTGACGATGTGCTGGTGATCGATGGGGGGCTGGTGCGGGTGCCGGGTCAGGTGGACTTTGGCTTCAATTACGGATTGCCGCCGCATCTCACGTATGGGTGTCTGGCGGAGACGATGACCCTGACCTTCGAGGGCCGTTTTGAAGATTACTCGATCGGTAAAGAGCTGACGGTGGAACAAGTGCAAGAGATCGACGCTTTGGCGACCAAACACGGATTCGAGTTGGCCGCTTTACGCAGTTTTGAACATAAATTGGACGATGCTTTTGTGGAAAAGGTGAAGGCGAGAGCGAAAGTTGGATAACCTGCCCGAGGGATTCGACATGCGGTTCCATAACCGTTGCCAGGAGGTATACACATGAGTGGTGGTCGTATTCTGGTTGTAGAAGATGATTTCGATATATCCGGCATGTTGCAACTGTATTTCAAGAACCAGGGCTACGAAGTCTACGTGGCCCCGCGTGGCGGTGTGGCCCTGGAGATGACGCGGCAAAATATGCCGAATGTCATCGTGCTGGATATTATGTTGCCCGATATTGATGGGTATGAGGTTTGTAAGCAACTACGCACGAATCTGCGGACCAGCCATATCCCCATCATCTTCTTGACACAGAAGGACGAGCGTAACGACAAAATTCAAGGCCTTGAGTTGGGGGCAGATGATTACATCACCAAGCCTTTTGATCTGGAAGAGTTGCGTTTGCGTGTGCGCAATACGATCAAGAGCGCCGAAGTTGCCAGTCTCACCAGCCCCAGCACCGGCCTGGCCAGCGGACGGTTGATCGAGCAGCAGCTCCGCGAACTGATGCGCAAACAGGATTGGGGCATCCTGTATATCGGCATCAATGGGCTGGGTGCCTTCAACGAGGTTTATGGTTTTGTCGCCGGAGAGGAAGTCCTGCGTTTTACCGGCATGCTTTTGAACGATGTCATTGACGAGATGGGGACGGCGGATGATTTTATCGGCCATATCGGCGGTGACAATTTCATCATCATTACCCGCAAAGAACTGGTGAATCCCCTGCGCGCAGAGATCTCCCGCCGCTTTGAAGAGAATGTGGGGACGCACTACGATTTTATGACGCGCATGCAGGGATACCTGGTTATCAAAGACGAGGATGGTAAAGAAGAACACGCGCCATTGATGACCTTGCAGATTGGCGCGCTCAGCGTCGAAGATGGACCGTTTACCGATATTCGGGAGATTACGGAGGCGGCAGCCGAAGCGCGGCGGCAAGCCCGCAACAAATAGAACCGCCGGGGGTAGAGAGGCAACGGAGGCGTTTGGGTGAAAGGATTGCAGGCGCTCAGCACACAACTGTTGGCCGCTTCTAGCGTGGAATCCCTGTGGGAGATCACGTTGACGGAAGCGGCGCACTGGTGTGCGGCCGATGCGGGGGCGTGGATTTGGACGACCCAGGCCGGGTCGCCCGCACCTGCAGTCGGTCCGGTGTATGGCGCTGTGTCTTTTGACGGTCCCGCGTGGCGGGATGCGTTAGGGCAACTCGATCATCCACAGGAAGCGCAGTGCTGGTCCCCGACCCCGCTGGTGTCACATGCCGCGTTGAGCATCCCTGTGTCTGTCGAAACGTGGAATGGCTGGCTCGTTCTGGTACGACAAACGCCGTTTACCGAGGCCGACCTGGAACGCGTTGGCGCCGCTGTGACTTTGGCGCAATTCGCGGTTGCCGGGATGGGGCGCTACGAACGGGTGGATCAAACGCGCGCTCATCAGGTGCAGGAATTGGAAACCGTCCAGCGGATGGGGCATCTGATCGGCGAGAGCCTCAACCTGGAATCCACGCTGGATATGATCCTGGAATCGCTGGCGGGACTGATTCCCTACGATGCCGGCGAAATTACCCTCTTTGATGCCGAGGCCGGCGTCCTGCGGAGTCACGCTTACCGCTCCAATGATACAGCGCGTTGCGCCGCCCAGATCAAGGGCACGGCCTACCGACTCGATGAAGGGTTGAGTGGGTGGCTGGCGCGCTCGCGTGAGCCGTTGTTGATTGCCGATGTTCTGGCGGAGGATGTCACCGAGCCGAAAGACCAAACGCTCAAACTGTGGGCCCGCTCTTTCCTGGGGGTGCCGCTTTTGGCGCGCGGGCAGTTGGTGGGGACGTTGGAAATCGCGGCGGCACAGCCGGCAC
>JAIOAS010000413.1 GCA_019873725.1 Chloroflexota bacterium
CAGCGCAGCAACTTTGATCCGCTCTTGCTGTGAAAGCGCCGGATCGAGCAGCGATTGCCGGTCCGCGGGCAAGTCGAGGCGCTCGTAATCGTAGCGGCCCGGCGCGACAACGAAGGGTAACGTCACATCCACCCCTCTATCTTGCGCCTGAACATGGACGGTCACATCATAAGCGCCAGGAGCCAACAGCGCCGGCACACCGATAAAGGCGTACAGACGGCTATCATGCTGCGCGTAACACGATTCGGTCACCTCCTGGAAGGTGACCGTGCATGTAGCGGGTATGGCAGTTTCGAGAGCCAGCACGGCCGTCTGACCCCGCGTGACGGGCTGCGGCATCATCGCCAACGACGCGACAGGATAAGGCAGGCGTGGCGTGGCGCCGTCTCCCGGGCGCAAGAAAAGCGCGCCGGCATACAGCGGCTGTGGGTGCAAGCGCAACGCCGCTCCGTAAGGCACATCGTAACGCAGCGCCAATGCCAGGCGGGTGTCGCCTGGGGAGGCAGCAGTGATGACGCGCGCGGGTGCGGCATCCGGCAGATAAAGCCCCTGTCCCACCCACAGCAAAGTGGGATTGAGCAGGCGGTTGCTGCGCGCGGCCTCTTCCCACGTCAATCCCACCGATTGCGCCAGCGCATCCAACGTATCGCCTAGCATTGTGGAATAGCGTATCCAGGGGCGCGCCCTATCCCCCGGCAGCGCCGGTAGTAGCAGCGTCTGTCCGGGATAGATGCGACGCGGATCCTGAAGGTCGTTGAGACGTTGTAGGGTCAGCACGTCGGCGCCGAAGCGCGCCGCAATGGAGGCGAGCGTGTCGCCGGGCTGGACGAGATAGGTGGGCGACATTTCTTGCGCCGCCGCGATCTGCGACGACAGGCCGCTCGCCCGGAGAAGCAACGACAGCAGCAACACGCCACAGACCGCGCTGAAGAACGTCACAACGCAGCGAGACAGGCGTTGAATCATCGCGCAGATAACCTCACGCCGGCTCAATCGTGAGCCGCTCCCCGATCTGCACCCACGACAATAACGCGGGCGTCCCTTCCAGATAATACCTGGCGGGCGCGCGCGGCGCGTAGTAGGGGCGGAACGGCCGGGCCAGCTTGACATCCACCACGGTGCCGTCCGCCGCCATCCACACCACACCGATGGAAAAGAAAACAAAGAACATGTGGATCGACGTGGCTACACGGCTCTCCACGCTTTCGACGAACAGCAACCCCTCGTCGTCGGCTAACGAGCGCCGGAAGGTGAGGCCGCGCAGGCGGCAGAGGAACGTGTCGCAACGCCGCGCCCGCAATGGCAGCGCCGTTCCATCCTGACGCAACAAACGCACGTGAGCCGCGCGCGCGCTCATGCGGTCACCTCGAAGCCCTGGCTGCGGGCAATCGGCAACAGCACGGTAAACGTGCTCCCCATTTCAGGGGCGCTATCCACCCAGACCCGCCCGCCGTGCGCTTCGACCAGAGCCTTGACGATGGTCAAGCCAATACCCAGACCACCGGCTTCCAAACTCAGGGGGTTGTCAACCCGGTAGAAGCGCTGCCAGATCAGCGCCTGCTCATTCAGCGGAATGCCGATGCCGGTGTCGGAGACCCAAATCGAGTAATAGGTCGGCTGACCAAGCGTGCCGTAAATCGCCCGCGCGCCAACGGTAATCTGTCCATCTGGATAAGTGAATTTGATGGCGTTGCTCAGCAGGTTGTCGAGTATAAGCCGCAGCCGGTTGGGGTCCGCTTCCACAAGCGGCAAATCATCGGGCATGTCCAGGTTCACCGTGAGCAAGCGATCCTCGATACGTTCACGATAGCGGTTAACAACTTCTTGTGCCAGCGCAGGGACATCCACTTTCTGATAATGCAAACCCACGCGCCCTTTTTCAATCTCCGCCACAGAGATGATGTTGTCGGTCAGCGAAGCCATGCGAGTGGTATTCTCACGGATGACGCCCATGAATTGCTGATACGCCAATGGCAGCTCCCCCACCATACCGGAAAGCATCAGCTCGGTGTATCCTTTGATCGCAGTAAGGGGGGTACGCAATTCGTGCGAGATGCTGTCGATAAACTCGCGTTTCGCGCGTTCGGCTAAATACTCGCGGGTGATGTCCTGCAGGACGGCGACGACCCCCAGACGCTCGACGTTGTTCAACAACACGGGTGCGGCGCTGACGCGAATATGCCGGTCGCCCAGCGCAAATATGGTTTCAAAAGGCTGGTCCAAACTCAGGAGCACCTCCGGATCAAGTTCGCTTTTCAAGGTCGGTGAGGATAAGACATCCCGCCCAGGTTTGTTGAGCACATCCTCACGCCGCACCTCCAGAATCCGCTCAGCCGCCCGATTGAGGAGGATGAAGCGCCCTTCGGCGTCGGAGACGAGGATGCCCTCGGCCATGCTTTCCAGAATAGCTTCTTCGCGGCGCAGTTCGGCTTCACGCACTTTGAGCAACCGGCTCAACTCCTGCGCCTTGGCCGCCAGCGCGCCATACAGGCGATGGTTCTCCACCGCGCCGGCAATCTGTACGGCAATCGTCGTCGCCAGCAACTCCTGCTCAGATGTGAATTGGGGCTTCGAGGG
>JAIOAS010000414.1 GCA_019873725.1 Chloroflexota bacterium
TCCGGCGCGCAGTCTTTGCACAGCCCACGCTTGGTATTCCAGCAGCTCTTTTTGCACACCCACGCCGAGCAGCGCGGGCACTGGATAAAGTTGGGGCGAATCTTCTCCGATGCCTGCGTAAAAGCTTCGTCGTGCGCCTTCTGCCAGGCCGCCGAGCGCGCGCGTTCTGCGACGTTGGCGGCAGAGCCGAAGATGCCCCCGAACAGACTGCTCGCCGTATCCAGCACCGAGGCTGCCGTCCCCATCGCCCACGCCTGGAACGGCGTGCGATATCCTGTGCCGCAGCGGTTGCAATGAAATTCGAACTGAAAGCCTCGATCGTTGCTCAGATCGCTGTAATTCGAAACGAACTCGATTTCTTCGGTCATTGGTACAATGCCTCCTGTAAAATAGTCGTTAGTCGGATAGTTCGATAGTCGTCAGTCAGGTTGTCTGAACGTCTATGGAAGGGATAGCTGCATTGTATCACGTTTGTCGATTTCAACCACAAATTTTCACGAATCTACACGAATCCTCGTTTTATTCGTGAAGATTCGTGTGGATTCGTGGTTTGTTTGTGGCGTCAGCTACGGCGTCTCTTCTTGCGCAGCGCCACGAGGATCAGCACGACGGTGACGCCGGCGACGACGCCGGGCAGCCAGGCGGGCGGTTCGGGCAGGGCTTCCGGCAGTTGCGCGGGCGGTGTCTTGGCGGCGTCCCAGTTGACTTTGCTGGCGCGCGCGCCGGTGGTGTTCGCGCCGGTAAAGTCCGCGCCGGTCACGTCAACGCGCTTGAGCGTGCTGCCGGTGAGGTCGGCTTCGGTCAGATCGGCGTCTTTGAGGTTGGCGCCTGTGAGCTTTGCGCCGAGCAGCTTCACCCCGCGCAGGTGGCTGCCGGTCAGGTTCACGCCCATAAAGGCGCTGTCCGTCAGGTCGGCACCGGCGAGGTCGCTCTTTTCGAGGTTGATGCCCAAGAATTTGGCGCCCATCAGCCTGGCTTTGCTGAGCACGGCTTTGAGCAGGTTGACACCCATAAACTTACCGCCCACGATATCGGCATTGGCGAGGTTGGCGTTCGCCATCTCCGCGCCCGCAAAAAGGCCGCCGGGCATGTTCGCGCCGGACAGGTTCACGCCGGGCATTTTCACGCCGGCAAACTTCACGCCCGCCAGGTCAAGGCCGCTGAGGTCGGCGCCGGTCAAATCGCGTGTCGTGTGTAATGTCTCAAACACCTGCTCGCGTGTTAGTTTACCGACGAGCTGGGGTGTGGTGGCTGTTTCTTCACTCATTTCGATGTCTCCTTTCGCATATCGTTAATTGAAAAAAATGCCCGTGCTGTGTTTCGCACGGGCATATATAGATACGGGAGCCGGAGGAGGAAAGTTGCGGTGATTCTGACGGCGTGGTCAGGAGACCGGCCCAAGCGCGGAGAACCTAAGGCCGCCAATTACCTCCACCAGGGCGGACGGGCATTTGCCCAGGGCCGCCGAACCTACCGCCCGCGCCCCCACCGGTGACGATGCTCGAAATCGTGAAGCTGGCGACCTGCGAGCCGGGCGTGTATGTCCCGCCTGTGTAAAGGCCGTCGGTCGCCGTCCCGCTCGAACTGCCGCCAACGTAGACGGTGTACGTCTCCCCATTCTTGAGTTCCGGCGAAGAGAACACGACCGACTGGTAGGCTTTGGTCGGCGCAAAGGTGAGCACTGCTGTCCCGTCCGCCGCGACGAGGCTCACCAGGGTGTCGGCGGCCTGCGGCGACGCGAAGGTCTGCATCACGGAGTACTGCGTGGAGGACGCGCTCGGCGCTTGCGCCATCCCCGCGCTGCCGACCGCGATGAGGAACCCGCCGGTGATGTTGAATGTGCCCATATAGTCCAAGGCACCGTTCATATTCTCCGTCGGCCCGTTGACGATCACGGTGCCACCGGTCATCTCGATTGGGCCATTGGAATCAATGCCGTCTCCAATCGCATCGATGAAGATGTAGCCGCCATGGAGGGTCAGGTAGTAGTTGCCGGACATAGCAAACTGATTCATCCCCGGACGTCCGTTGACCGCCGATCCGTCCGCGCCGCCCGCGGTGTTGAAGCCGTCGTCGCTGGCGATCACGTGGATCGTCCCACCATTGATCGTGATGATGGCGCTCTCGACGCCTTCGTAGGATTGCGTGATGTTGACGTCGCCGCCGTCGATGGTCAGGCTTGCATCGGCGTGGATGCCATCGTCGCCGGAGGCCAGCGTAAGGATGCCGTCGCTGATGGTCAAACTGCCGTTAGAGTGGAGCGCGTCATCCGCCGAGTTGATGGTGATCACGCCGCCCGTGATGGTCAAGTCGACGACGGCTTTCAGGCCCTTGGCGCTGTCGGTGGGTTTGTTGGGATTGCCTTCCATCATCCCGCGCCCCCACATTCCGCCGCCGCTGACGCTCGTGTTGCCGCTGCCGCCGCCCGTCGTGATGGCGATACCGCCCCCGCTGACCAGCAGGCTGGTTTGCGCCTGGATGCCGTCCAACCCCGCGGTGATATTGAGCGTGCCGCCTTCGATGGAGATGAAGCCTTTCTCCGCCTCTTCCTCGTT
>JAIOAS010000415.1 GCA_019873725.1 Chloroflexota bacterium
GTGTAGTGTGTTGATTCCCAATATCGTGTCGACACTCCAGCTCTCGAGATTCTCGTATATGTTTGCCGGATTTTTGGTGATGGCGATTTTGTACGGGCAGGCGATTTTCCGCTACCGGCTGCTCAACCTGGCCCCGGTCGCCCGCCACACCCTGGTGGATACCTTGAGCGACGGCATGCTGGTGGTGGATGCGCAGGAAACGGTTGTGGACCTGAATCCCGCGATGGCAAAGCTCCTGGGCGTGGACATCCAAACCTCGATTGGCCGCCCTGTCTGGGACTTCCTGCCATCCGGCGCGGATTGGGAGATGTGGCTGCGTGCACCGGCGGGCGCGCAGACGATGCTGACCCTCCCCGGATCGGACGGCCCGCGCGTGTACGATGTGCAGGTTTCGCTGTTCTACGACCGCTGGAAGAACGTCTCCGGGCGGATGCTGGTGCTGCACGACATCACCGAGCGGCAGCAGGCCGCAGAGGCATTGGAACGTTATGCGCAGGAGTTGGAAGCGCGCAATGCCGAATTGGATGCTTTCGCGCATACCGTGGCCCACGACCTGAAAAATCCGTTGAGTGCGGTCGTGGGGTATGGGGAGTTTCTGACCTCCCGTCACGATCGAATCGCCGACGAGCAGCGGTTGTCGATGTTGAATACCATCGTCCGGCAGGGCAAACGGATGTCCAACATTATTGACGAGTTGATGTTAATGGCCAGCCTGCGCAGATTAGGTGATGTGTCCTTCAGTCCACTGGATATGGGACAGATTGTTGCCGAAGTTCAAGAGCGGCTCGCGATGGTAATCGAGGAAAAGCACGCGCACATCAATCTGCCAGAAAGCTGGCCGGCCGTCGTTGGATACGCGGCCTGGGTGGAGGAGATACTGGCAAACTATTTGAGCAACGCGATCAAATACGGCGGTGATCCGCCCGAGGTCACGTTGGGGTGGGATGTGCAGGGGGCCTTTGTCCGGTTTTGGGTGCGCGATAACGGCGCCGGCCTTACCCCGGAAGAACAGGCCCGGCTGTTTACGCCTTTCACCCGCCTGGATCAGATCAGCGCCAAAGGGCACGGCCTGGGACTTTCTATCGTCCGCCGCATCAGCGATAAATTGGGCGGGCAGGTCGGCGTGGTCAGCACGCCGGGCGAGGGCAGTACGTTCTGGTTTACCCTGTCTGTTTTCACCGCAGAGGCCGCCGAGAAACCATAAATTCTCTGCGTTCTCAGCGTTCTCGGCGGTAGAATTCATCTGGCTTGCGTAAGTCCTTTTGACCCCACTGCCGCTTTGAACGCCGCCGTGCCCGCCGCCAGCAGTCGTGGAACGTGGGTATACACGTACCGGCAGCCGTGCTTGAGATAATTGTCGATGTCGGCGTTGGAGCCGGTGGAACCGGCGACCTTGCCCGCTGCGACAATAGCGTCAATCGTCGCGCAGACCATCTGTTGTACGAGCGGCGTGTCGGTGCGGCCCGGAAACCCCATCGATTGCGCCAGATCCGACGGCCCGACGAAGAACACGTCGATGCCCTCTACTTTGAGAAGCTCGTTGAGGTTGCGCAGCGCCTCGCCTTCCTCCAATTGCACGCAGATGAGCGTCTCGCGGTTCACCTGGGCCACGTACTCCGCTGCCGTCAGGCCGATGCCGTAGTTGCCCGCGCGCGTGCTCGCCGCCAGGCCGCGCTTGCCCAGCGGGTGGTACTTCACGGCTTCGATGACCGCTTTGGCGTCCTCGGCGGTGTTGACGTGCGGGACCTGCACGCCCATCGCGCCGCGATCCAGCACGCGCAGGATGTCCACCGGGTCGCGGCTCGGCGGGCGCACAATCGGCGTGATCCCGCTTGCCTCCGCCGCCATCACCAGCAGCTCCACGCTCTCCACGTCGATCGTGCCGTGCTCGCAGTCGATCAACACCCAATCGAAGCCCAGCGCCCCGATCATCTCCACAATCTGCGGCGAGGGGAACATCACCGACACGCCCAGCGCCGGTTGGCCGGCTTGTATCTTCGCTTTCATCAGATTTGGTCTCATAGTCGTCAGTCCTTAGTCCTCAGTCGTTGGCTCGAAGTGTATGCGGTCTTGAGAAATAGGCAAATGCGCATGCGAGCGCGCTTGCCTTGTTGACCGTATCAGGAGTTGTGCCATAATTCCATTGACGCTGTCAGCGATCAGCCGTCAGCGAGCAAGAATCGCGTATCCAGTATCAGTAGCTCTAATTTTGCTTGGGCTGGATCGCCAGATCCAGGCCAGAACGGGGGATCTGGTGATCCCCTCAGAGCAATTTGCGATCTACTGAGTATCTAGCATCCAGCATCCAGTACTAGCATCCAGTACGGAGGAAAACCTATGTTCATCGACCGACCGGACATCGAGCCGGGTATCAAGATCGCGGCGCAGATTACGCCGGAACCGACAGAGGATGACCTTGCCTTCATCCAGCAAATGGGGGTGGGGTATGTCGTGTTGTGGACCGACGCCACGAAATCGAGCTACGAGTACTACGCCAGTCGCCGACGTTTGTTCGAGGATCATGGCCTCAAAGTC